>PDQY01000080.1 GCA_002746795.1 Chloroflexota bacterium
GCTTGGCACTAAACCAAGCCGTTTCCGCACACATGGCATAGGTGGATTGCGTACTTCGGCTTTTATACGAGTGCCATCTTATGTGACGCTGCCGACGGCTATTGTTTTGGCGATGACGCATATGATGTATGGGCATGACCAACCGGGCGATGGTTTTACGGCAGGTGTGATTATTAGCTTGTCGATTGGATTGTGGTATATCGTTTTTGGCTATTATGAGACCCGGGCGCGTTTGCCCTGGTTGAAGTCGTCGCTCTTGATTGGATTTGGCATTTTAATTGCGCTGATGACGGGGATGGTGGCGGCGTTGATCACGGGCAGTTTCTTGGGGAATGTGGATTTCACGGCAGGCTGGGATTTTATGCCTGCGGGTTTCCACATTAGCACTTCGTTTTTGTTTGAAGTGGCGATTTGTATGACGGTGTTGGGCAGTGTGGCTTACATGATTAACACGCTGGGGCACCCACGGGAACATTCTTAAAAAAGGACGATGGAAATTTTAACGGCCGTTTCAATTGGATTACTATTTGCCATTGGTGTTTTTCAACTGCTGCGTCGGAACGTGATCCGGTCGGCGATGGGGTTGATGATTCTGGCCAATGCGGTGAACTTGTTTTTGCTGACGACGGGTGCTTATGAAGGCGTCGCGCCAGCGTATACCACGGAAACTGGTGTGCGCAGTGATGCCTTGCCTCAGGCACTCATTCTGACGGCAATTGTGATTAGCATGGGGGGAACAGCGTTTGTGCTGTCGATGCTCTACATCATTTCTGCCCGATATAAAACGGCCGATATGGATGAAGTGAATAATTTGAAACATTGATGATTGACGATTTTGGCTCGATGATTTATGACCATACAAGAGAAATGGTGGCTATGGGATCAAAAACAAGGTGATGGACTAACAGCCTGATGATTTCGACGAATTTGCTTGTGATTTTACCGATTTTGCTGCCCCTGGTGGGGGCGGTGGGGGCGCTGCTGTTGCAGCATAAACGGCCGTTACGGGATGGCTGGACGCTGCTGGTTATGTTGGTGTCGATGTCGTTTAGCTTTTGGCTGCTGGTAACGGTGTGGCAGCATGGCGAGCCGCTCGTGTACCAGTCCGGGGGCTGGCCGGCACCATTTGGTATTTCGTTGGTGGCCGATATGTTGTCGGCCTTGTTTGTGGTGATGGTGCAGGTGGTGATGGCGACGGGCGTTATTTATGCGCTGGGCAGTAAGGACGTGGTCATCAGTTATCCGGCTTTTTTCACTTTTTTCTTGATGCTGTGTACCGGGTTGACGGGAGCCATTATGACGGGCGACCTGTTTAACATGTATGTTTTTGCGGAATTGTTGGTGATTTCTGGCACAGTATTAACGGCCGTTTCCGATGATAAATTCGGCACTGAAGCTGCTTACAAATATTTTTACATCAGTCTCCTGGCTTCGTTTTTTATGCTGCTGGCGATAGGCTGCTTGTATGTCTCTTACGGCACGTTGAATATGGCGCATTTGGCTGAGGCGGTGCGGGCGAATCCAGAACGGCCGTTTCTACGACCGGCCATTGCTTTTTTACTGGCAACTTTCATGGTCAAAAGTGCCACATTCCCCTTTCACTTTTGGCAGCCAGATTTTCACACCGCTGCACCGACCCCAGTAAGTGCCATGCTCTCTTCTGTGGTGGTGAAGTTTGGTGTTTACGGCTTTTTGCGCATGACGCTGCTGCTGTTTGTGGCGCAGGCGGTTCCGATACGCCTTGTCTTGTTGGTGGCAGGTGTGATTGGCGTCATCTTTGGGGGCTTGTCGGCGCTGGGCACCCATAACGTGAAACGAATGCTGGCGTACTCCACGTTGGCGCAGGTGGGTTTCATTTTGGTGGCGATTAGCTGGGGCACTGAATTGGCAATTACTACGGCTATCGTCTTTGCCTTCAACCACAGCCTCATCAAGGCGGCGATGTTGATGTTGGCTGGCTATGTGGCCAGTCGGGCGTCTGTTAAATCGGCGGCGTTTGACGTTGTGACTGGTGTGGGCAAACCTTTGCCTGTGGCGGGGGTGTTGTTTTTTGTGGGCAGCCTGGCGTTGGCTGGGATTCCACCCACCAATGGCTTTGTCAGTAAGTCGCTGCTGTTCACCAGTGGGTTTGACAGCGCCCATTACTGGTCGCTGCTGCTTATTGGTGTGACCAGTATTTTTACCCTGATGTATACGATTCGTGCGTTTCAGCGGATTTGGTGGCTGACGCCGTCTGCTGGAATTTATACGAAACCGACTGGCGACCAATTGGTGGCGCCGGTGATTTTGCTGATTTTAATTGTAGGCTTAGGCATTTGGGCCAGCCCGCTGGTCACCTGGGCGCAGGCGGCGGCTGCCTGGCTCGGCGATCCGTTATTGTATATTCAGGCGGTGCTTGGTGGTTAATTTTTAACGTGAAGATGCAATAATGGGGCAAGGACGTGAAGAGGAAGGGTTTCTCGGCGTTTCTGTGCCTTTGTGTTGCATAAAAAGGGTTTGGGATGAGATACGTGTGGCCTGTTTTCTTTTTGACTTTGATTTATTTGGTGCTGACGGCAAACTTTGCTATCAACAATATTGTAGTGGGCATTGTGGTGGCTCTGATTGTGCTGCTGCTGCTCCGTCCACAACCTCAGAAGATTGCCTGGAAACGAATGCCAACGGCCGTTTCCGCTTCCATCAAGTATATTTTTAGATTGATGCTTGATTTGCTCGTCAGTGGTATCCAGGTGGCGGCTATTGTTTTGAATCCCAAGATGCCCATTGAGCCTGGGATTGTGGCTATACCGGCTAAATGTGGCAGTGATTTAAGCCGGGCCTTAAGCGCCCATGCGATCACCCTCACGCCTGGCGAAATGGTCGTTGAAATTGCTGAGGATGGCACCATGTTTACTCATATGCTTGATGCGACTGACGCCGATGAACATGTGCGCGAGGCACAAGAACTGCGCGAGACGATGTTGCAGAAGATATTTAGTTAGTGTGATCGGTAATCAGTTTATGGAACATGGGACGCAATAATGGGACAAATATTACAGGTTGTGCTTTATGGCTCGCTTTTCATCCATCTCGCGTTAACGGCCGTTGCTATGTGGCGGGTGTGGCGGGGTGAAAACGTGGTGGATCGGCTGGTAGGTGTGGAACTGGTAACGACGCTGGTGCTGGCGGTGCTGGTTCTTGTTTCGCTCATTGAGCAAGACAGCATTTACATTGATGTGGCTCTGGCTCTGGCGGCACTTGGCTTTATCGGCACCATTGCTTTAGCAAAATACGTGGCTGATGAGAAACTGTTTTAACGGTGGCACGGTGACTTCGTGGTTGCCTAAGAATGAGCCCCCGTTTTTCCTGGGTAAAGGTCACTTTAGACTATGGAAACTTTCTTTCAACTAATCGTTATGATCGCTGTGATTGTCGGCACATTTTTCTCGATTGTGGGTGTGCTGGGCATGGTACGTTTGCCGGATGTGTATGCGCGGCTGCATGCCACGGGTAAGGTAGGTGTATTTGGTGTGGTGCTGTTCTTGTCTGCGGCTGTGGTATGGACACCGTTGGGTTGGGCACGGGCGCTGCTGCTGATCGTCTTGTTGATGGTAGCGGGACCCGTGGTGGCGCACGCACTCTCTTCGGCGGCGTATCGCCTCGGTGTGCCTATGAAACGTTCTATTCGCAATGATCTGGAGCAGTGAGATTAGTTATAGAATGGCCAGATAAGCGGTACCAGGATGAGGCTCACAAGCAAAAATAGAATCATCAAAGGCAGCCCTACTTTGATGTAATCATTGAAGTTATAGCCCGCCGGTGTCATTACCATGAGGTTGGTGGTGGTGCCGATGGGGGTGAGGAAGGCCGTTGAGGCGCTGATAGCCACGACCATGAGCAAGGGATAAGGGGAAATTCCAGAAACTTCTGCTGCTTGTAAGACGATAGGAGCCACGAGAACGGCCGTTGCCGTGTTGTTGATCACCTGGCTAAAAGCAGTTGTCAGCAAGAAGACGCCCGCCATCAACGCCAAAGGCCCAAACGAGCCAAGTGAGCTAACCAAACCGTTAGCAATCAATTCCGCCCCGCCTGTCTTCTGTAAGGCTACGCTCATAGGGATCATCGCCGCGATCAGCACCACACTTTGCCAGCTAATCGCACGATAAGCATGATTCATATCCAGACAGTTACCCAAGACCATCACTGCAGCAGCAATTAAGGCAGCAAACACAGAGGGCACAATGTTAAACGCCATCATCACCACCATGCCTACCAAGGCCAGCACAGCGATGATGGCACGAGAATTTAACTCAACGACCTGACGTGCTAAATCATCTGGGCTGCCCACCACAGTAAAATTGCGCCGTTCATTACGCAAGACATCGATATTATCCCAACTGCCACGGACGAATAAAGCATCACCGAATTTGAGATTTGTATCGCGGCGCGTCACCAACTTGTCGCCCCGCCGGATGGATAGCACCTGTACCCCGAACTTTTCGGAAAAATTGGTGCTGTTCACGGTGCGACCAATATAAACAGAGCGAGCCGTGATTAATACTTCAGCGACCCCAATTTCAGATGTGACCAGGATGTCGGAGAGTTCAGCTTCGCCAACATTGATCGGCTCGATTTCAAAATTGAAATCATGCGCCGCTTGCTTGATATGGGTTGAGGAACCCTTCATTGTCAAAATATCATGAGCCTGGATTTCTGATTTGGCGCTAGGGATGTCTTCCTCAGGGGTAAGATCATCAACTTGTTGCAAGATTCGTTGCCGACGGCGCTGCCGTCGGCTTAAGGAGGGCATTGTGTCTGGATCTGCTTGGTCGATGCGCAATACAGAGATGGTGTAATCTCGCCCTAATCCTGATTCGGCTAACGTTTTGTTTACGAGCGTAGACCCGGGGTTGATGTAGGCTAAAAACAACTTCCCTTCCAGCGCAAATGTATCAGCCATGTCTTCCATAGAGGATTCTAGATCGTCTGGTCTATCGGTGGTTTCTCGGGCAGGAAGCAGTCGTTGCCCTACCGTAACCATGTAAACGATGGCAACCAGGAGTAAGGGAACTCCGATGTATGCGTATTCAAAATAGCCAAAAGCTTCATAGCCTGCGCTCGATAAGGTGTCGCTGACAACGATGTTGGGGGGCGTACCTGTCAGGGTGAGTAACCCTCCGGTATTGGCGGCGAAGGCGAGGGGAATGAGCAGTTTTGATGGCAGACTGCCGATGCTCCATGAAATAGCAACCACAGCCGGAAGCAGCGTAGCGACGGTACCGGTGTTGCTGATAAACGCGGATAGCAATGCGGTGCCTGCCATCAAGACAATCAATACGCGGATAGGGTTTTGCCCGGCAAAGGCAATGATTTGATGACTTAGCCAGGAAGTGACACCTGTACGCGATAGACCTTCGCCAACCACAAACAAGGCGGCAATCATGATAACGGTAGAATCGCTGAAACCGCTTAATGTGTCACTTGTGGTTAAAATGCCACCGACAAAGAGAGCCAGCAATGAAATGATGGCAACCAGATCAGAACGAATTTTGCCCCAAATGAATAGAACAATGGTTATTGCCAGAATTAGAAATGTGTAGGCGCTCGCGTTCATGAGGTGGGGGAGTGAGTGGAACAATGTCTATTTTTTCTTTGAGCTTGCCTTTTTCTTGCCAGATTTTTTCTTCTTTTTCTTTTTCTTTGAATCTTGGTCTTTTTTAGACTGCTTACTTCCTTTTTTGGCTTTCTTTTCTTTCTTTTCTTTCTTGGCTTTTTTGGATTTTTTTACCCCTTTTGCTTTTTTATCCTTTTTCTTGCCAGATTTTTTTGCTTTTTGCTTTTTTGCTTTTTTCTTGGTAGGGGGGTCTTCGGTGATAACGGCCGTTTCCTTAACCTGTTCTTCAATCTGTGCCATTTCTACTTTATCTCCTTTTTCTGTAAAGAAGGATGCAGGGAAACAAGCTGTGCCCATTTTCTGATAGCGTGCTACCCAATATCTAACTTGTGTGGGGCGTAAGCCTGAAATCTCTGCGGCTTCTTCATGCGATTGGCCCATGGCCACAGCCAATAATGCCTGAACACGTTGACCGTAAGGGGCTGCGGCATCATTAATTTGCCTTAAAACTTGAATTTCATCCTCTGTCATCAATGGTTTGACTTTTATTTGTTCAGACACAATGTTCTCCTTTCTCTATTAGGAATGTGTTGTTTCTGTTGTGCTCAAACAGATTTCTCATCTGTATTGTATATGAAAAAACTGTTTTGTGCTGAATAAAAAAGCGATAAATGTGACATTTGCCTTCCGTGTTCCCCCTTGATTTTTTTGCCATAAATCGGTATGATTAGAACATGAGTTCTACTTATTCTGCCGATGCTTTTTTAGATGATGATGGATTTGATCTATATTATTATGCAGATTGTGAACTGGAAGCTCGAGATTTTGAGATTTCAAGCCAGATGCTGCTGCCTCAGTACCAAGATGAAGCCACTGTCTTCTACCCGCAAGCAGATAACGGTATCTCTGTTGATTTAAGCAGCGTTGTGGGCATGATGCTGCTGGCGATTGTGGCCATAGCAATCATATTACAGGGTGTTGGCCAGGTTTCCACGGCGGCTCCTGTAAAGAACGAAAATGCTGATAGAAGCAGTGATGAAATTGATCAAAATCCTCAACCCCATCTCATGGAAGACCCTTTGGTTTTTTCCAAAGTATATGATGAGTATGTTATCACTCAGGATCCACATGGAATGGAATATGGGCATTACGCAATTGACCTGACGGGGGGTAGGGGAGCCAATATTTATTCGCCCATTACGGGGGTCGTTGTTGAATTGTATGTTGATTATTTGAACAATACGACGTTAGTCATTGAGAATGAGATCTATGTTGTTACATTCATGCATGGTGATTATGAAGTGACGCTTGGGCAAAACGTATTGGCAGGGGATGTTTTGGGATATGAAAGTAATCATGGTTATACCATGGATATGGCGGGAACCTTATGTTACGAGAACCCTGGATGTGGCAATCACACCCATCTCAATGTTTTTGACAAACGTATTCAAGCGAATGTCAACCCCCTTGATTTGCTTAGGCACGGAGAATAATACGACGAACCTAAGAAGCTTGTCGTATGCGCTTTAGCACCTAAAAATAGCGTACTGAAGTGCGCCCGACAGACCTTGTGGTATCTCGTTTTCTTAAGTCAGGTTGCCTTATCCTTCTCTGCGGAAATAGACAACGCCAATCGCCGCCACAATCAAAAGTCCCACACCGAAAGACATCACCCCAATGCCAATTAAATCATTAACGCTGTCATCTGCTTCACTGTCTGCTTGGGGGGCGGGTGTGGACGGTGTGGAGATTTTTGGTAAGGGGGTTGGTGAGGACATGAGTGGCTGCGGGGTGAGGAGCGGGGTGGTTGTGGCGGGAACGGCCGTTTCCCCTGATACCGGCGTCTGCGAAGGAACCAGGGGCGGCGTGGCTGTAGGCGTAGGGGAAACAATCACAATTTCATCACCAATGCCCAAGAAAGCATCTTGAGCGAGGCCATTGTAAGCCAGCAATTGATCCAGCGTAAGATTATAGCGCACGGCAATCGACCAGAGCGAGTCACCGCTTTCCACGATATGAGCCAATTGTGGGGTGGGGGTGGGAGGCGGGACTTCACCCTCTAACAGCCGGATTTTCACCTCATCTCCAGGTTGCAGCATATCATTTTCATTCATGCCGTTGTACCACAGGAAATCTGCCAATGTGATGTTATACCAGGCGGCAATGGACCAGGAGTTATCGCCATCTCGCACAATATGGTGAACCGGGGGCGTGGGAGTGGGCGGTGGTTCTGCCCCATCTGCCAGGCGAATGATAAGGACATCCCCCGGTTGGATCACAGAATCTTCAGTGATAGCGTTGTAGAGCAGGATTTCGGAGATGGGCACTTCATACCGGGCAGATATGGCCCAAAGGGTATGTCCTTCTTGCAAAGTGTGGGTGATCGAGCCATCTTCATTGGGTGCATTGACGGCGATTGGCTCCACAAAGAAAGGGGCATCTACATAGGTAACTGTTTCTTCCCGGGCTGCTGCCTGAGGTGGTTTTTCGGAAGGATAGCCCACAACCAGTACGTAGAAATTTTGATCGTGGCCTTGAGCAAACCCAACGCCTGCCTGAATGTGACGGTTGGAGATCATGGTAGCAAAATGAACGGGGCTGTTGCGCCACCAGGTGACCCCACCAGCTGGTGTTAAATTGGTGCCGCCTACAATGTTTTCCGATACGTAGCCTGGATAACCAGTGGCGTTTGCCCGTGTTTGCGGGGTAGAACCGCCAGCGCCAGTATGGCTGTAAACGGCCGTTTGCGACATCCAATTGGCGTGTGCTTGAGCCGCAGCTGCCAACTGGGGATCGTAGGTAAAACCGGGTAATCCGTAAGAGGCACGGAGCTGATTGACTAAGTTTAGAATGTCACTGGTAGGCGATTGAGCAGAAACGGCCGTTTTCCTTTGCTCCGTGCCCACCACCGAAATCAGCACGAACAATGCCATTGCAATGATAAATTTTCGAGCCATGACCGCGAACTATATCAAGAACAGCGTCACAGTCCAAACGCATGCAACGAGCCTTTGAGACTGATAATGAAATAAAATACAGAGCCGCATCGTCAGTTTCAAGGAGCGGTAAAGAAACGACTTTGTCATATTATTGAATTCCTGCTCTTGGCAAATCCCCAAAAAGAAATCTTATGCATCTCTTATGGAATGGATGTATGATAACCTCCGAAACAAACCACCATTTAGGCACACTCAAAATAGGATAAGTTGATTCGCCAATTTGTGAGAATCCTCATAAAATTAGTGATGGTGTGCCTCGTTAATCGCTTCGATCACATCGCATGTTGTTCGGGTAGCAAACTGGTTACAGTAAAGCACAATTTGAACAAAAAATATATACATTTTGGAAGAGGTTTTGACATGTCAACTCAAGAAAAACAAGCCACTTATAACTTTAAAACTGAAGTCAAACAGGTTCTGCAAATCTTGGTTCATTCACTCTATAAAGACCGGGATATTTTTGTGCGTGAACTTATCTCTAACGCATCTGATGCGCTGACCCGCTTTCACTTTGAATCATTGACCAACCGAGAGGTACTGGATCCTGATGCTGAACTGGCCATCCACATTGATGTGGTGGAGACAGAAGAAGATGAACTGAAGAAAATTATCATCAAAGATAGCGGCATTGGCATGACTGAAGAAGAGTTAATCCGCAACTTAGGTACCATCGCCCAATCTGGCGCCCGTGAATTCCTGGCAAAGATGAGTGAAGGAGGCCTTGATCCAGGCGATGTCATTGGGCAGTTTGGCGTTGGCTTCTACTCTGTGTTTATGGTGTCAGACAATGTGCGGGTGGTTTCTCGCAGTTATCAGCCAGATGCTAAAGCAGCGGCATGGGTCTCTGATGGCAGTGAGAGTTTCAGCATTGAACCTGCGGAAAAAGAGGATCGTGGTACCGAAATCCACATCACTTTGAAAAAGGAAGCAGATGAATTTGCCAACGATTGGAAGCTGAAGCAGATTGTCAAAAAGCATTCTGATTTTGTGCGCTATCCAGTGTATGTGGGCGAGGATCAAGCTAATCAGCAAGAATCTTTATGGCGCAAATCGTCGTCAGATGTGGCGGTTGAAGAGTATAAGAGCTTTTACCAGCAGATGACGATGGATTTTGAAGAGCCATTGGCCTCGATCCATTTTTCCACAGATGCGCCTGTGCATCTACGCGCCTTGCTCTTTATTCCCGCCAAGCGAGAACCAAGCATATTGGCTTTGCGTAAAGAGCCAGGCGTGATGCTTTATTCTCACAATGTCTTGATCCAGGAATATTGCACGGATTTGCTGCCAGATTGGCTCGGTTTTGTGGATGGCGTGGTTGATTCTGAAGATTTGCCCTTGAATGTCAGCCGCGAAACCGTGCAGAATAATCGGCTGATGATGCAGTTGGGCAAGGTGATTCGCAAGCGTGTCTTACGTGAGCTGCGGAAAATGGCAGAGAAGGAGCCGGAGAAATATAAACAATTTTGGGAAGAAAACGGCCGTTCTCTCAAAGAAGCTCTGGCTACAGATCCCATGGCTAGAGATGATGTGCAGCCATTCTTCCGTTACTACTCATCCAAGTCTGACGACACATTGACTTCACTTGACGATTACATAGAGCGCATGCCTGAAACCCAAGACGAAATTTACTACGTGTTAGGTGATAGCAAGACCACCGTCGCTCACAGCCCTCACCTTGATCCGTTCAAATCACGAGATTTGGAAGTGCTGTACTGGGTGGATCCCCTGGATGTCTTGATTGCTCCTGGCATGTTGGATTACAAAGACAAGAAATTCCGCAACATTGATGATGCCGGTCTTGAACTGCCAGAAATGGCCGACGAAGAAACAGCGAAAGATACAGAACCGGCTATCGAAGAGGCAGATTTCAATCGCCTTATTGGGCAGATTGTGAAAACCTTAGGGGACAAGGTGGTGGAAGTACGTGAATCCAAGGTGCTGAAAAATAGTCCTGTGCGCCTTGTTTATCCAGAAGATGCCCAAAACCGCGAAATGCAGCGTTTGTATCGGATGATGGATCAAGATTACGAAGTTCCCAAACTGATCTTTGAAGTGAATCGCTCCCATCCATTGCTGGTGAATTTGGCAGAGTTGGTGACTGAAAAGGCAGACAGCGAGTTGGTTACTTTGTCTATTGAGCAGTTGTATGATAGTGCCCTTGTTCAAGAAGGCTTACATCCAAATCCCACAGCCATGCTGCCTCGGATTGAGCAGTTGCTGCTGTTAGTGGCAAAAGCAGATGTGAATCAGGATTCATAAACAACGAATTTTAGAAAATGAAAAGGTCAGGTCTATCACCTGGCCTTTTTGTGTTTATACAGGGAAGCAGGCGGAATGGGTCTGCCAGCCCAGGTAAAGAATTTCACCAACGGCGGCCAGGTTGAAAGCCAGAGCTGCGGCGAAAATGCCAGACCATTGCAAATAGAGGCCAGTGAGAAGGACAACGGCCGTTATCACCAAATTTGTCACCATGCCCAAATTAACAGCCATTGTCACCCGTTTGTTGATGAGCAGGCCGCGCAGCCAGGAAATAATGGTGACCAGAGCAGGAAACAACAAGAAATAAACCACACTAGCTTGCACCACATCCCCAACCACAGATGTCATATCCTGAACCACAAAAATATAGAAGCCTGCCAAGGGAGTGACAATAAACAGCAGCATCAACCCTGTCGTGATTATCGTCAGGTTGAAAGCAAACTGGCGCACAGGCACAAATGAATTGGGTCTATCACTCAAAGCAATGACCACTTCAGGCAAAGCTAACGCCCCAGCGCGAGCCATCAATGTGATTTGGAAGAGGATGGGCCAGGCTGCTAACGAAACAAGGGGATTGGGCAGCCGCGCCAGACTGGCATTCACCATCGGCTGCACCAACAGCAGCAGCACAGACGTTAAAGCCAAAGGCAAGTGGAACCAAAAGAGTTCACGGTACGTGAGCGGGTCGCCGTCTACCGGTGGGGTCTCTGGCGCCAATTCATGCTGCAAAATTGAGCGGATGGCGATGGTGGTGTAAGCAGCTTCGGTGAGTACGCCAGCCATCAGCGCTAAAGCGCCAAGAATAACGCCTGGTAATTCCAGGAAATACGCCAGAGAAACGGCCGTTCCCGCTGAAGCCACCAGACGAATCCCCGTACCCCAGGCCACCTTCCTCGTTTGCCCAAAATGGATCATCACCCCTTGCAAAAAACGACGCCAGGCAATAGCCGCACTCCAAAACGTCATGATTTGCATCCCGGGTTGTACCCATTGCGCTACTTCCAGAGGCGTCTCCAAAATGTCAATGACAATCACATCAAATAACGGCGAAAATGCCACCAAAATCGTGACAACCGTCAACAGAATCATTCCGTGAACAGTGAACCGGCGCACCAGCAAATAAGAAGCTCGATCTTTGACCAGTGCTGTAGACGTGGCCAACAAGTTGATGATCGGGCTTTCAATCAATACAGACAGGCTGACCACGATGCCATACGCCGCCATCATCGTTACCTCATTGGGCAGGCGATTGATAGCCGCGCTGATCGTCGGCCCTTCCGCTGTCATCAGCAGCCAACTGGCAAACAAAGGCAGCCAGAACCCGAAAATAAATCGCTGACGCATAAGCTTCATCAAACTCCAAAGCTCTGGCGCTGCTATCCATCGCTGCCTGTGAGCAGCGCCAGGATTTCCTCTGAATCACAAGCCCGGGAGTATAACATGCTGTCTCAATATCTGTTACAATTCAAGGAACTATTTCCCATAGTTGCTCAATCCAAGATGGTATCCCCCACCATCGAAAACAAAGATAAGGAGAACCATGCGCAAAAAAGTCATTTTAATCACAGGCGCGGCCGGGGAAATTGGGCAGGCATTGATTCGGAACTTTTCTCGAGTCCATGATACTGAATTGTTAACCCTGGATTTGCACCAGCTGCCGCAAGCCTTAAAAGGGCAAACCACCCACATTCAAGGCGACATTTTAGATTCCAAACTGTTCAAACGATTGGTAACCGAGTATGATTTTGATGCCATTTTTCATTTGGCTGCGTTATTGTCTACCCGGGCAGAGTTTGCTCCAGAATTAGCCCATCAAGTCAATGTTGATGGCACTCTGGCTTTGCTGCAAATGGCAGCTGAGCAGTCTCAACGTCGCGGGGAGCCGGTCAAATTCATCTTTCCTAGTTCCATTGCCGTATACGGCTTGCCCGATCTCGATACTAAGGCTCGAGATTTCTTTGTGCGTGAATGGGATTGGAATTATCCACGCACCATGTATGGCTGTAATAAGCTGTATTGTGAAATGTTGGGCACATACTTCAGCGAAAATTACCAGCAGTTGTCACGGCAGACCCCGGTCATGCTCGACTTTCGGGCGGTGCGGTTTCCCGGTTTGATTAGTGCATACACCGTGCCTTCAGGTGGCACCAGCGATTATGGGCCAGAGATGCTCCATGCTGCTGCTCAAAATAAACCGTATGCTTGTTTTGTCCGTGAAGACAGTGTGATTCCGTTCATGGCTATGCCTGATGCTGTTTCTGCCTTATTGGGCTTGTATGCCGTGTCGCGTGAAGTGTTGCGGCGCAGGGTGTATAACGTGACCAGCTTTAGTCTGACTGCTGCCGAGTTCCGCGAGAAAGTGCTGCAATTTTTCCCTGGGGTAGATATTACCTTCAGACCAGATGTGGCGCGGCAAGGCATTATTGATAGCTGGCCTGCCGGTCTGCGAGACAAGGGGGCTCATCAAGATTGGGGTTGGGCACCAACCTATGATGTTGATCGCGCCTTTGCTGAATATCTGGTGCCGAATATTCGGGAGCGGTATTCGAGTTAGCTGTTTTTTCTGTGTAATGATGGCGGCAAGGGTTGAGAAATGTTCGTTTTTTTATTTTCAATCCTTGTTTGCTTTTTTAGGGAAGTTCAGTCAGGTTGCTGGTGGGTGGCGGGGTAGAGACCCAGCCCTAATGCACCGCCGGTGAGGGTGATGAGCAGTCCGCCCCAAGCGCCTAAGTTGGCGAGAACGGCCGTTCCCGGTAAGCCCAGTGCCACGTAATTGTAACCCAGTAGTGCGCCAATGATGCCCCATAGCATCCAGCTCACTTGTTGTGTCACTTGGGCATGGGCGCGTGAGCTGAGGAAGTAGCCTGCGATTATCACTACCACCAGGCCGGCCACCAGCGCAATCAAAGTGGTAAATTCTGACAAGGCGATGATAATGCCTGGCTCTTCTGGCTCTGGTGATGGCGGTATGGGAGTGGCGGTGGGGGGCAAGGGCGTGGGAATATCGGTTGGTGTTGCTGTCAGGGTGGGGGTGGCGGTGGGTGACGGTGTGGGGATGGGTGTGATGACGGCTACTTGTGCTTCGTTTTCAATGGAAATGTCGATTTCCTGAGAGGTGGTAGCTTTACCAGAAACGGCCGTTATCCGAAACTTGCCGGGTCCGGTACGCGCTTCTAGCACATAGTCGAGATGGGCGATGCCGTTGTTGGTTGGCATTTCATCGATAATATTGACGGTGCCTTGAATGCGATCTGCCTGAATGAACTGTACTGTGGTGCCGTCGGGCACGGGATGGCCGTTTTGGTCGATGATGATCCCGGTTTGTAGATGGAGGGTGTCGCCAACGGCCGTTTCTAAGGGCGCATCACTGGCTGGTGATTGGGTATTGCCTGCTTCATCGGCGATGTATAGTTCAATGACCTGGTCTGGATCTGGATTAGTTTGGTTGCTGATTTGATAGTTGACACCTTCAACATTGACTGGTGAACGACCGGTTAGAGGCAGTTCTAAAAACAATGCCCGGGCGGCGGTGTCAATGAACGCATCAACTTTGCTGTAGACGCCGAAGTATGCTGTTAGCTTGCTGATTTCGGTGCTGTCTAAGAAGTAGGGGGCATTGAAAGAGATGGCGATGAGGCGCGAATTGCGGAATAAATCTTGCCGCTGTGCTAGAAATTCATGCACGGGGGCTAGATTGCTTTCACTCAACATAGCAAAAACGATCCAGTCAGCACCTTCTTTAAAACTTTCCTGCACCCTGTAACCAGGGGGAATTGTTGGTGTGGCTTCTGGCGTTAAACTCGCCTCGGTCGCATTGCTCAAATCGGGGTCTGCTGCGCTTGTTGCTGAAGATGGGGTGGGAATAGGGGTGGATGTGGGCAGTACAATCGGTTGTGACCCTGCTGCCAGGTAATCGGCTAACTGGCTGAAACTGTAGCTGGCGATTTGTTCTGGCTGCACCTGGCCACTGGCCTGGGGGCCGTAAAGCGACAATATCTGGTTCTCCAGTGCATCGATTCCGATATAAGATTGTGCGGCGCATGTGGTACATTGTTCTGCCTCAATCATGTCGGTGAAGATGATGATTCTATCTTCGGGATCTGGGGGGCGGGGCAGCCGTTCTAGTAACTGTTCTGGGCTGGGTGAAATCAGGGTGATGGCTTGTTGGGCGATGTCGAAAACGGCCGTTTCTCCCTGACTGACTGTCTCCAGCACGGTTTCTGTTTTGACCAGGACGTTTTCTTCACTGAAATCTTGCTCAAACTGGCGCAGTTTTGCCTTCAAAATGCGTAAGACGGCTTCGTCGAGCCGTTGTTGGAAGGTGGGATCCGTTTTGTATAATTCTTCAAACCACAGGATGGTGTTCTGGATGTTTTCAAATTGCTGCTTGTATGGGGCGTCGCCCAGGGCGAAATCAGTGAGGACAAGCAGATCGTTGCCTGCCAAAAATGCATCTTTGGCCACGCGGCGATGGGGGAATTCTTGTTCGGTGTCGTCGTAATATCGCTCTATGGCACGCACGCCTAACGCATCGGATACGATCAGGCCGCCGTTGTTATACCAGTCTGTAAATTCGGGCAGGGCGATCAGGGAACTGATGGCTTGCCGGTCGAAGCTGACGGGCGCTGTGGAGGCCTGGATGTTTCCCTGGAATCCTTGATAGCGAATGTGGGAGGTGAGTAAGCCATCAACTCTTTCAGCTGCTGCTGATGCCCCGCCTGTGACTGCGACAAAGGGAACCAGTTCTACTTCTTGCAGATCGGCTAATGATTTGCGTACGGTGGGAATTTCATCTGCTAAGCGGCGATCACTGCTGCCGATGCCGGGAAAATGCTTGCCAATCACAACTAAACGGCCGTTGCTCCCTTCATGAAGACCTCGTGTATACGCTTGCCCCATCAACCCCACCCAGTAGGGATCACCGCCAAAGGAGCGGGTGCCTAGCTCGTTGCCATTGTTGGTCGATGGGTTTGCCAGCACGTCTAAAACTGGACCAAACAGCATGTTAATCCCCACGGCATTTAATTCTTGGCCGGCAATTTGTCCTACCAGGGCTGCGTTTTGGGGATTCCAGGTGGCGCCGATGGCCATGTTGTTGGCCAGTGGTGTCAAGCTGGTGAAGATTTCGCTGTAGACGGGGCCGTCTCCTTCGTAGTTGATGCTAATGAACAGGGGAACGGCCGTTTCTGAGGACAGCGGGATGGGGGTTGGGGTAGGAGTGGGGTTGGTTTCGATGTTCTCGGGCTGCTCTGCTGGAGATATGAAGGTGGTGTAGTCGAATAAAGAGAGCCGTTGCAGATCATTGGTGAGTTCTGCTAATTGAACTGGCGCTTCTTGCAGGTTGTTATAGCCTGTTATATTGTCGTTTTCAGCAAGCAGCACTACACCGCCGATATGATAATTGCGTATCAAATCAGCAATATCGCTGTTCGCAGGAGCGCTGTTTCCCACAAATGGAACCAGGAAAACCTGGCCGACCCGTTCTGCGGCACTCATCGAGTTGAAGATGATTTGTGCTTGTTCATCGATGGTGGCGGTTTCGTTTTGGGCGATAACGGCCGTTTTCTGACCCCCGGACAACATAAAACACAATACGCATGTGGCCAATAACCACCAGCGCCAAAAACGTTTCATGATGAAAGGTATCTCATTTTTGTCCACATCGACGGTTGGGGCAAGGGCGTTTTTGCTGCATCTATTATACGTTCATAACTTATGCCCGTCAGATGTAAATTGTTAAAGTAATTATAGCGTAGATTGCCCTCTCGAACACCTGTGTTAAAATCACAAAAACTTGAACACTCAATCTGGATGGAATTGATGTTTTAGGTCAGTTTCGCCAGATTTTTTATTGAAAGCCGCAATGTTGCAGGGGTGTGATGTTGCAGAGTTGCAGGGTGAAAGGTTAATATGTCACTTTGCTGCCTTGCCACTTTGCTGCTTTGCCACTTTACTCATTTATGTCTGATAAAACACGCAATATTCTTGCTATTGTCATGTTGGCGGTACTGGCTGTGAGTGCCTTTGTTGCTGGCTACTTCACCAATGATTTTGTAGAACTGCAAACGGGTGGCACGCTGGTTCGGCAGCGAGATGAATTTGATGTCTTTTGGGAAGCATGGGATCGAATTGAGGAGAGCTTTATTGGCGATTTGCCTACTTCTCAGAATGTCGCTTATGGTGCGATTCGCGGCTCGATGCTCAATCTCAATGATCCCTATACCATCTTTGTTGAACCGGTGGTGCGCCAGGAGGAGCGACAATCGTTGCAAGGTCATTTTGGCGGCATTGGCGCCACATTGTCCCGGCTAGAAGAAGGTGCCCCGATTGTGCTGGATCCTATTCCTGGTAACCCTGCAGAAGCAGCCGGTGTGCGGCCTGGCGATGTGTTGGTAGCGGTTGATGAGGTTGAAATTACCTCGGAAATGACTGTTATTGCGGTGCGCGATATGATTCGTGGGGAAAAAGGCACTATCGTGCGCTTGACGGTTATTCATGAGGGGGAAACGGCTCCTGTGGTTTTGGAAATTGAGCGTGACGATATTCTTGATCCGTCTGTCTTTTCTCGCATTGTGGGGGATGATGGTACAGTAGGTTACATTCGCCTGGCCAGGTTTAGTGGCGAAAGCAGCAGTGAGGTTGAAGATGCGATTACTGGCCTCCTTGATGATGGAGCTGAGTCGTTGATTTTGGATTTGCGCAATAATGGCGGGGGCTTGCTGAATGCGGCTGTGGATGTGTCTGACCATTTTTTAGTGGGTGGGCCAATCATGTACCAAGTTACTAAGGATGAAGGGGAAAGGGCGTACTTAGCAACGGATGAAACGTTGGTGCCGGAAATACCGCTGGTGGTGCTGATCAATGGTGGTACGGCCAGTGCCTCTGAAATCGTGGCAGGAGCTATGCAGGATCGTGAGCGAGCTACGCTGATCGGGGATCAACAGTCGTTTGGTAAGGGATCTGTGCAGCTTGTCTATGATTTGAGTGATGGCTCGTCTGTCCATGTGACCTCGGCTCGTTGGTATACCCCTGATAAGAACCAAATTGATCAAGAGGGTCTGGAACCTGATATTTTGGTGGAAATGACACAGGAAGCGATTGAAAACGGCCGTGATGAGGTGTTGAATCGGGCGATTGAGTATTTGCAGGAAGGCCGGTGAATGGGGAATGGGGAATGGGGAATTGTGAATTGTGAATTGTGAATGGTGAAGTGTGAATGAGGAATTGTGAATGGGGAATGGGGAATGAGGAATTGTGAATTGTGAATGGGGAATGGGGAATGGTGAATGGGGAATTGTGAATGGTGAATGGTGAATTGTGAATGGTGAATGGGGAATGGTGAATTGTGAAGTGTGAAGTGTGAAGTGTGAATGGTGAATGAGGAATATGTATGGATGACAAGGATGTTTCACCAGTGAGGGTAATCAATTGGTTTGTGGTTGTTGCGGTAACGGCCGTTGTTTTGCTGCTTTGTGGTGGCTTTTCGGCGGTTAGTTATGCTTTTGGGCGGGCCAGTGCCGAACCGGAACTTCTGACGGAAACGGTGACGGAGTTTGTGGAAGTGACGCGAGAGGTAGAGGTGCCGATGGCGATTGAGGTAACGGTCATTGCTACTGCTGAGCCTGAGGTGGAACAAATCAAGGAACCAGCCCCAGTAACGGCCGTTCCCACGAACAAACCGGCTCATTCTGAAGAAGCGCCCATCGCCGAAATCGAGGATGTGGATATGCTCGTTTTTAACGAGGTCTGGGACATTATTGAATCGGATTTTGATGGCGAACTGCCAGCAGAAGAAGAGCTGCTGTACTCGGTCATCGCTGGTTCCTTGGAAACACTTGATGATAACTACACGCGCTTCACCAAACCTGAAATTGCGGAGCTGCTGCGGGAAAATATGAATGGTTCTGTCGAAGGTATTGGTGCCTTTGTGCGTGAATCTGAAGAAGGATTTATCGAAGTGATTCGTCCCATCTCCGGGCAGCCGGCAGAAGCTGCTGGCCTCTTGGCGGGGGATTTTATCATTGAGGTGGATGGCGAAGACATTACCGATAAATCTTTAGATGAAGTTTTGTTGCTGGTACGTGGCCAGCGAGGTACTGAAGTCGTCTTGACTATCTTCCGCCCTAAAACTGCCGAGGAATTAACGGTTTCTATTGTTCGTACCCGTTTTGAGGTGCCCATCATTGAATCTAAAATGGTGACGGAGGAGATTGGCTACATTCACCTCAGTGAATTTAGCGGCAAGGCTGCAGAACAAACTGAGGAAGCCCTGACTGATTTACTGGCACAAGGCGCCACCAGCATTATTTTGGATTTACGGGATAATCCTGGCGGTCTTTTGCAGCAATCTGTATCTGTTGCTGATTTATTCCTTGCCAAAGGGGTTGTCCTTTTTCAGCGGAATAATCAGGGCATTACCAGAACTTTCACCTCAGAAAGCGGTGATGCGGGTGAAACATTTCCCTTAGTGGTCTTGGTGAATCCCGGCAGTGCCAGTGCCTCTGAGATTGTGGCCGGGGCGATTCGTGATAACGGCCGTGGCATGCTCATTGGCGAGACTACATTTGGCAAAGGATCGGTGCAGAGCTTGCACGAACTTTCTGATGGTTCAGAACTTCGTGTAACCATTGCTCGTTGGTATACACCAAACAATATTTCTATCAGTAAAGAGGGGATTAGGCCAGAGATTGAAGTGCCTTCACCCGATAGCTTTACTTTGGGTGGAGAGGGTGATACGCAGTTAGAACGAGCGATTGAGTATTTACAGATAGGACAATGATACAGAGTGAAGATGAATGAATGAAGATGGGTGGGCTTTAATCTTTATTCTTCAATCTTCTTTAAGTTTTAAATCAAATGAGTAAAGTACCTGGTGGTATCAAAATCATATCAAAGAATAAACGAGCGACGTTTGATTTTCATTTGCTGGAAAAGTTTGAGGCGGGGTTGGTGTTGACTGGCACTGAGATTAAGTCGGTGCGCGCCAATCAGGTGAGCTTGCGCCGTAGCTATGTGCAGCAGCGGGATGGGGAGCTGTGGTTGGTGGAGGCGCATATTGCCCAATATGCGCATGGCAACATCCAGAACCATGAACCAACACGACCACGGAAACTGCTGCTTCATCGCCGTGAAATCGATCGGATCATCGACCAAATGCAGCAAAAAAGCCTGACGCTGGTGCCCACGATGATGTACTTGAGAAACGGCCGTGCTAAAGTAGAAATAGCTCTGGCACAAGGCAAAAAGAAACATGACAAACGCCAAGACCTCGCCAAAAAAGATGATCAGCGCCGCATGGAACGTGCCCTCCGCGAAAAGTACCGCGCTTAGTTTGGTTTGTAGCGCACTGAAGTGTGCACTACGAACCTGAGGTTAGTTTGTAGTACGTGCTTAAGCGCGTAAGAAATGGCGCACGACAAGCCTGAGGTTAGTTTGTAGTACGCGCTTTAGCGCGTAAGACATGGCGCACTAAAGTGCGCACTACGAACTTTGTGGCTGTGTTTTAGCGCGTAAGACATAGCGCACTGAAGTGCGCACTACGAAC
>PDQY01000058.1 GCA_002746795.1 Chloroflexota bacterium
CGTTCTTCTTCTAGCCGGTTGAGAATTGCATTATTTTTTTCTTCTTGTTCAGGTGTTAATTTTACTTTTTTTCTTGCCATGTCAATTTCTCCGTGACGATTTTTCGGTCAGGGAAGTAAGATCAAGGGGGCAAATGCTTGCACTTGCCCCCGGTTTAATATTCACTGACTAACTTCTAGCCTGGTAATTTGGTGCTTCTTTGGTAATGGCTATGCCATGAGGATGGCTCTCCAGTAATCCAGCATTGGTGATTTGCAGGCATCGAGATTTCTCTCGAAGTTCTTGGAGATTGGCCGCGCCAACATATCCCGTACCTGAGCGTAAGCCGCCCATCATCTGGTATATTATATCATCTAATTTGCCGTGATACGGCATTTGCCTTTCAATGCTTTTGGGCACCTGTTTTTGCTGTTTGCCATATTTTTGCATCTATGTCCATATCTCTATCTATTGTCAACTGTTTCCTCTCTTCGGTTTAGGTTTCCGCACGCGTTGTTTTTTGCTGTTCATGGAGGCTGGCAATTTATTATTTCTCACCAGCACGATCCACAAGCCAACCAATGCCAGAGCAATGGCTAACAACATGGAGTAGGTAATGAAACTGCTGCCGAGGGCTGCCTGGTCTGGGCGGAAGTATTCGATCCAGGCACGGTTCCCGCCCCACCAGATGAGGAAAACGCCAAAGAGGGTGCCTGGTGTCCAGCTTTCACGATAACGGCCGTTTAACCAGGCCAAAAGCAAGAAGCCCAGAAACAGCATGATCGACTCGTATAAAAATGTGGGATGGAAGCGGGTATCAAGGGGATACTCAGTCAAGTTGGCATAGAGTGCGAGGCGATGTGGGGCTTCAATGAGGATACCCCACGGTAAATCAGTTGGTGGACCATACAGTTCTTGATTGATGAAATTGCCCCAGCGGCCAATGGCTTGTGCCAGCAGCAGTGCTGGTCCGGCAACATCAGCATAATGCCAAAACTTGAGTTTGCGCCATTTAACATAGAGCCAACCCACAATAGCGGCTCCGATAAAGCCACCCAGGATGTTAACGCCTCCTGCTCTGATGTTGATCACTCTAAGCAATGAATCGTAACGGTTGCCATTGGCAATATCTAAAATGACATAGGTCAGGCGAGCAAAAAAGTAGCCAGAGAAAATGGCGAGAATTGCGCCGTTAAACAGATCATCTGTACTTTGACCACGTCTCTGGATGTCTCGGGCAGCCCACCAGATACCGGCTAAAATGCCTAAGGTGACGATAATGCCATACCAGTAAACATGGAAGCCATCTCCCAAGGGGATGGTAAAGGCGACAGGGTCAATTTGTATTGAATCGAGCATCAAATTACCTCAATTTGGAAATTTGTGGTTTATCCACGTTGGGTTACTTTAATCCAGATACCCCAGGCCGCGCAGCTGCTGCATGAGGGCATCATCAAGTTCTACTTCGTCTCCGGCAGCAAGATGATCCTGCTGCTGGGTGACGTGGCTGGTCATCTGTTGTATCTCTTTATTCAGGGAATCTGTTAAGCTGGGTTGTTGGTGAAGTTGGTTCTCCAATTCTAACGGATCGGCAGCTAGATTAAAAAGCTCATCTGGTTGCTCATCTACATGGATGAGTTTGAATGAGCTGGCTTTGTCAGCCTTTACGACGGCACGTCGTTGGCATAAACAGCGGAATGGGTCTAACAAATGGGGCTGCCTGTTTTCGATAGCACGTACGAAATTCATAGGCGGATAAATTTCGCTGAAGGCGGTCCCATTTTCGGGATCTTTATCGGCTGTGGTGTGTGTGAGTGTCAGGCTATGGATTGTGATGGGGTCAAGGTTGGGTTTATCGGGTAAATGACCGACAGCATCTAAGATGGTGTGGTAAACACGACGGGTGCTAACTGGGGTGGCGATGCGCGTGGCTGGGGGAATGCGCATGGGCCATTGCAGGATCAAGGGGACATGCACGAGTTCTTCGTATGCCACGAAGGCATGCCCCATGTAGCCATGTTCACCAAGGCCGTCTCCGTGGTCGCTGACGATGATGGTGAGGGTGTTTGGTTGAGCAGAACGGCCGTTTAGCACATCAAATAGTTCCCCTAGATAATCATCCTGGTAAGCCACCTCGGCATCATATAAGTCACTTAAAACCCGGTGTTCTAATTCACCCAATGGTTTTTCGAGAGGAGCTGCCCAACGGTACGCTTCTCGATTCCAGATTTGCATTATTTGCCGTGCTTCTTTACTTTTGCGGAAGTAAGGAGCTATTTTGTCGATAAACTCACCAGGAGGCCAAAAGGGCAGGTGCGTTTCCATTAAATTCAAGAAAAGGAATAGGGGTTTGTCGGGTTCTTGCTTTTCTCGTTCTCTCAAAAAGTGACATACATCTCTAACGGATCGTGCATTTTGGCCTTTGAAGTTGGCAAAGCGTGACCACAATGGCGTTGTCCAGCTGTTGAGAGACAAGCGAAATGCGAGGTCTGATTGGCCAAAGTAGTTTTGCACCGGGTAAGAAATCTTACGCAAAAATTGGGTGTAGGCTTCTATTGCATTGTTGATGGGAGCTGGAAACCGACTGGCGTTTTTAGGCAAACTGGGGAAAGCGCCACCATAGTTGTAAAAGGTTTGGAAACCACGTTTGAAGCCATTATTGAGAATGCCTACTAGTGGATTATTGCAGAAGCCAATCGTTTCATACCCACTCTCTTGAAGCACTTCGGCTAAGTTGGGAATATCAGGGCTGAGGCTTTGTGACGATTGTGTGACCTGGTGCGCTGTAGGGTAAAGACCACTAAAAAAAGAGGCATGGCTGGGAATCGTCCATTGGGCGGGGGAGACTGCCTGTTCAAAAAGAGCAGCTTGGGAAGCGAATTTATCTAAATTGGGTGTGTATGCTTTTTGATGACCGTACGTGCCGAGCCGATCAGCACGCTGGGTATCCAATACGACAAAAATTATATCGGGCTTGCTCATATCAACATTTATCCATCAGCCCTCTATTTTACTCTGTCTGCAAGCGATAACCAACACCTCTTATGGTGTGAATCCATTGTGGCGCAGCCGGATCCTTTTCGATTTTTTTGCGGAGGTAATGAATATATGGTTTTATATTATCGATGCCATGTTGATCATTCATTTGCCACGCTTGTACAGCCAGGTCTGCGGTGGTCACCACTTTGTTGGCATTTTGAGCCAGCACAACAAGCAATTGAAATTCTCGATTTGTTAATTTGATTTCTTGCCCTGAAACCTTAACTTGCCGAGAGGGAATATCGATAATGAGGTTGCCTTCTTGAAAATTTAGGAACTCTTCAGAACTGCTTTGTGCGTTTGTTCGGCGAAGATGGGCCATAATTCTGGCAATTAACTCAGCAGAGTTGAATGGCTTTACCATGTAATCGTCTGCACCAGCTTCAAGCCCTTGTACGATGTTTTCAACGCTGCCCATTGCGGTGAGAAAGAGGATTGGCATGTCTGAGAATTGTCGGATTCTACGGCACATTTCCCATCCGCCCATGGTGGGCACCATGACATCCAGCAGTGCTAAATCAGGATTCTGTTGGCGGGCTATCTCGACCCCATCTTCAGCAGTATACGCTGCCAATGGAGTGTAATTTTCAGCAAGCAGAATTTGAATAATGCTTTTTGTGAGTGGAATATCATCATCAACAACAAGAATTTTGGGGGACATAGACATCTTTTGCCTGGCTCCAATATCTTATTTTGTGACTGCTTCCTTAGTTTTGAAACCAGTTAAGTATGTTTTCTAGAAGGATTGGCTCGATATCATCTGGTAAACTTGCATAGGGGAACAGGATAAAGATGGTTTTTTGATTGAAATCTTCATCGTTGACGGCTAAAGCTGAAACTGTGTTTTCATCTTCGCTGTTTGGTCCGCGCGAGAAGAAGGCGGTTGCGGTGGGGTCGTCCGGAATATCATCTATATAGGCATTGGCGATTGCTGCCTGATAGACGCCATCCAGTTCGTAAGTGTCCCCTACCTCTAAATTTTCTAGCAGGATAGGTTCGTCCCCGGATACAGTGACATCGGAGAGTGCTGACAAGGGTAGATCGCCAAAGGCGCTGGGAGCGGATCCTGTGGCTAGAATCTTGCCACCGTCATCCAGGGAAGAAAAGAGGATTGCTGCATCTTCATCAAGAAAACCATCTGTATTGAGATAATCGCCTGAATCCCAAATGATCAAATCAAATTCTTCTAATAAATCTTGCTCCAAGGGACCATCCAGGCTGCTAATCCACACGGTAACGGCGTAATTGGGTTCGAGGAGGGATACAAATGTGTCCAGGCTGCTAATGCCTTCTTGAATGGGTTCGCCGTCGTCGTCTATGAAGAGGAAAATGGATTCGATAACGGCCGTTTCTCTCTCTTCCTCACTGGCAACACCTTCGGTCACACTCAATGTGTACTTACCACCCTCTCCAAAAAACCCTCTGACCCGAATGGAGTAATCACCATCGTCAGGAATTTCGATGCCAGTTAAGGATTCAGGTTCACCGACAAGCGTATTGTCTGCTGAAGCGATGAAATTGTTAAGCGGATCGTAGAGTTCTAATATGCTATCTAAATCTTCGCTTGTTTCCAGCAAAATATCGATAACGGCGGGGCCTTCATTAAAGGTCCAGATATGGGCTTCTCCTTCTTCCATACTGACATCAGAAACAGTTTCTCCCAGACTAATGTTTCCCATATCGACGCCTTCCAGGTCTGGACCGGGTTCACCGATGTCATCATCACCGGGTTCGTCTTCATCCACTCCGTTCCAATCGTCAATATCCAGGTGACTAGTGACAAGCTCTGCTTCCACTTCTTCATCTTCAATCAAAGTGGAACAAAGCGCAATTGAATCTTGCAAAAAGCAGTGGCTCAGGGCGGTTTCGGCATCTATGGGGATGAACTCCAGTAGTCTGGAAACTGTGTTTTCTAGTCCTTCTCTACTGGCTGCTAGCACGACCACAGTCCGACGGCCGTTACTCTCATCTAAAACAATCAAGGCTGTGCCAGACATCTCAACATCCCCCAGTTCAGAATGGATGAGCCGCACGGCATCAAGCTCTTCTTCTTCGGATTCTGCTTCGATGAGTTCATCCTCTTCTGCATTATAGTCGTTTCTGCCTGCAGACTCTTCCTTTTCTCCGTCAGCTTCTGGTTCTTCAACATCTGGTTCGATTGCTGGTTCAATGGTTAATGAGATACCAGCTGAAGCCAAGATGTCTACCACATCTTCGGATTGATTGTAAAGACCCAGGTAAAGCACATCATGAGCGGGTTGTGGTGCTTGCGCCAGGGCTAAGGGGATGTTGGCCTGGCTGAAGGTATTTTGCAGATCGATGATGTTGGCGAACGCCCCAGCGCCCAAGTCTGGAGAATCTGTGTAGATCAGGTCAACAGGTCGTTGGTAGAAGTAGGGGAAGTCAACCAGTTGAAGGGTTCGTTCATCAGGCGTCGTCAAGAAATCAGCAATATTGGCAATAAAGTGTGAATTGTCGAACACGGTGTAGTAAGGATTGGCGAGAAAGTTTACATCACCTAAGGCCAGCACGCGCCGGTTTTTATCCATAGCTGCTAATACCAGCCCCCCAGGGCGATCTGTGGCAGAAGACCAGGTGTTGTCATCTGCGGTGATGATTGCTTCTGCTTCAGGTCCTGTCTGGATAGAATGGGTGCCGTATAACGCCAATTTTTCTAGCCCATCGACCAAGGCGTTTTCAGAAAATCCTGATGATTTGAGGATGATGTTACGGAAGTTTCCTTCGCTTTCAATGGTGTTGTAGAGATAGTCTCCATTGAAAATGAGCCCAAATTGATTGGCTAAACTGTTAAGTGGGATTTTGTTAGTGTCAAGTTCAAGGATGAAGGCAAACGGGTCTTCCTCATCCACAATGAATTCATACCGGGTGGGATCGCCTACCATGAGGACATGCCCTCCGCGATTGACAAAGCGGGTGATGGCTTGTATTTCTTCAGTTGAAAATTCGCTGAGAGGAGCAATGGTGATAAAGGCATTGACGGGGCGCAGTTGATGAGCGAGATCACCACCCGTGTAATGAAGCAGTTCAAACCCTCTGGCCGCTAAACGGCCGTCTAAATAGCTGATGTCGTCCAGAGAAAAATGATTGTCATGCGCCTCGTCGAGCAGCACAAGTCCTTCCCCTGGTTCTGGTGAATCAACAAAAGTGTTAGAGGCAGGTGTGGGTACCGGGGCAATTTGTTCAGGAACATAAGTGGGGGGGGGCAGTGGTTTTTCTCCGCCAATGGCATAAAATTTCAAGTAACGGGCTGCGGTTGGTGCCACGAGTAGTATCAAACATACAAGCGATAAGAGTATTGCTTTGCGCATAAGATTGTCCTGAATTTGATGTAACCGTTCAGGCCTGACAGGGCGCCCCCAGCAGGATTGCCTATCAAGCCATCTCCTCCAAACCTTGCCAGGTCTTAAGAGACTGAACGCTTACCATTTAGTTAGATGGTGTATCGATATAACGGTAATATAAACCAGGGGCTAGATTTGAAGGATGAGCCCATAAGCGCGCTTCATCAATCGCTTCTGGCTGATAATCAACAAATGAGAATTCCAGTTCATCTCCAAATGTTAGCGGGAATAATTCCACCACCTCATAGTCAGAGAGACCAGCTAAAGCTGCGGCACGATTGATAACTTCATCATTGGCAGCCAAACCATCGATCATGCCAAATTCTAAGGCTTGCACACCGGTATAAATTTCTGCCCGGGATAATACATCCAAGTCAATTGTAAGCCTGTCGCTTCGTCCTGTTTTAACAGCTTCTAGAAAGGCGAGTTTGGCTCTTTCAATTTGACGAACAGTGCTATCTCGAGTGCCGCCAAAGGATTTGTAGGGTCCCGTTGTCAAGATATCTTCGTCGATGAATACATCCCCTTGCAAAAATGAGATGACGCCCACGCTGCCAATATTTGAGGTGGGTTTAGCGTAGATTTCATCTGCGGCCACGGCTGTGTAATACGCGCCACTAGCCGCCAATAAATCAACTGTAGCGACAACAGGCAGGTGGTTGCTGCGTGTTTGCAACACATCCAGGAACAGCTCTTCGCTATACGCTGCTGAGCCGCCGGGGCTGTTGATCATGAGTACAACTGCTTTTACAGCTGGATTATTGCGGGCATAAGCCATTTGTTCGGTGATGAGATAGGCGGTGTCAGCATCGATTTCATAGTTGAGGCGAATGATGCCAATTTGCGGCTTGGGCACGATGCGTGGTGCTGCGTATAGGCCAATGACGAGGGGCAATATAATGATAACTAAAAAGAGAGCAGTGAGGCGCAGGGGAGAGCGATAGGGTTGGCTCGTTTCAGACATAGATTCTACCTTTGGGCTTGAACTTGATGATCATTGGAGAAGGATAGCATGTCGGGTACTGAGCCGCAACTTTGTTCAGAATTCTATTCGTGAAGTATAAAACAGGTGTCGGGCACTTCAGCAACAGTTATGTTAGAATTTGTGCTTAATAAACCAATCTTGTTTGTAATTTCATGAAGATTACTCGACTATCACTGACAAATTTCCGAAATTATGGTCGCTTGGAATTAGAACTTCCTGCTGGCCCAATTTTGGTTCATGGCAATAATGCGCAGGGTAAGACAAATATCCTGGAAGCGGTTTTTTACTTGGCAACTACGAAATCCCCCCATGCGGATCAAGATCAACAGATGATAAATTGGGTGGCAATGGAGGCGGATACGCCGGTGATTGTGGCGCGGTTAATTGCCCAAGTTTCAACGCTGCGTGGTGATAAATTGATTGAGATGCGTTTGATTCATGAGCGCAGCCAATCTGTTCGCAATGGCAGAGGCAGTTTTCGGCGTGAGGTGCTTGTGGATAAGCGCAAGGTGCGCCTGATGGATTTATTGGGGCATTTACGGGTGGTGATGTTTTTACCTGAGGATGTGCAATTGATAACAGGTTCGCCAAGGCAAAGACGACGTTATCTGGATATTACTTTGTGCCAAATTGACCGCATCTATTGCCAAGCCCTTTCTCAATATAATAAGGTATTGGAACAACGGAATGCCTTGCTGCGCCAAATTTCTGAAGGCTTTGGGTCTCGTGATATGCTGACAATCTATGATGAGAAATTGGTGCAGTTGGGCAGCCAGATATTGGTGCGGCGTGCGCTATTTGTGGATGAATTGGCGCGGGAGGTGCATCGCGTTCATTATGAATCTTTGACTGAAGGACGAGAAATGGTTCGGCTGCGTTATTTGCCTGGTTTATGGCAGCGGAAGGCTGGCCATCATGGCAATGAGGCTGAGGCAAAGGTGTGGGCAGCGTGGTGGCAGGCGAATTTCCAAAGTCAAACGGCCGTTTCTGAGCGACTAGCCCAAGCATTAGCAGAGTCAACAGCGGCTGATCTGGCTCGCAAGGCGACCCGTGTCGGACCACACCGGGATGATTGGCAGTTCCTGCTAAACGGCCGTTCCCTGAGCAGCTTTGGTTCGCGTGGTCAACAAAGAACCGCCATTTTAGCCTTGAAAATGGCAGAAATTAACTGGATGGCTCGCCAGACCGGAGAAACACCAATTTTGTTACTTGATGAAGTTGTTGCCGAGCTAGATGCACACCGCCGGGCATTACTCCTGGATTACGTGAAAGATGCCAATCAAGCCCTCCTGACAGCAACAGACCCCGACATGTTTAGCCAGGATTTTCTAAGAAGCACATCTAGTTTCCTTGTTGAAAATGGTCGGGTACAATTAGGTAAAAACGGCAAAGCAATTTGAATTTAGCAAAACACAACTATCCACCATATTTTTATAAATGTTAAATAGAAGGATGAGCCTTTATGACTCATGAAAAGCAGTCTGAAAATCAAGACTTGGTTCTGGTCATTGATGATAGTGCAGAAAATCGCCTGCTACTCACTTCTCAATTGGGAATGGAGGGGTATAAAATTATCCAGGCACGTAATGGTAATGAAGGCTTGCAGATGGCACGCGAGCTAGACCCAGACATCATTTTGCTGGACGTGATGATGCCTGACATCAACGGTTTCGATGTTTGCAGACAGCTAAAAGAAGACGCCTCCACCCATTTAATTCCAGTCATCATGGTCACCGCTTTACGCGAAATAAAACATCGTATTGAAGGTATTGAAGTAGGCGCAGATGAATTTCTTTCCCGGCCACACAATCGAGAAGAACTATTAGTGCGGGTGCGTACGCTCATCCGTTTAAAGCAAGCACGAGTAGGCCTTGAGCAGGAACGGAACCGGTTAGGCTTGTTGTATGACATCAGCCATGCCATTAATGCAGAACTAGATTTGAATGTGTTAATAGCGACCATCATCGACAAAATTCAGAAAGCGGTTGGTGCCACTAAGGGCAACATTATGCTGTTAGACGAGACAGGTAATGTTGACCACAAGTTTCTTGTCCGGGCTGGTTCCCAGGTAGAGATCAGCGACCGGGCTGCTAAGGAGGTCATGAGCAGTGGTCTGGGTGGCTGGCTGGTTCAACACCGACGAGGCGATATTATCCGAGATATTACGCAAGATAAGCGTTGGGTTACGCTGCCAGACGAACCTCAAGAACAGGGTACGGCCATAGGCGTGCCCCTGATTAGCCCAAACCGCGTCGTGGGCGTTATTATTCTTAATCATCCCCATGTTGGTTATTTCAGCGAAGAACACCTTTCCCTGTTGGAGACAATTGGCACATCTGTAACTTCTGCTATTGAAAATGCCAATTATTTTACGGAAATCAGTGAAGAACGGCGTAAGCTCAACGCGATTTTGTCTCAAGCAACTGATGCTATTGTGACCACAGATGAATCTTTGCTGGTTACAATCTTTAATGACGCTGCTGAGAAACTTTTTGGGGTGGTAGCTTCTGAAGTAGAAGGCAAGTCAATTTCTGAACTGCCTGAATTACGTGTTTTAGTGCCTAGTTTCAAAAGTGGCGCAGACCGTGAGGCTCCCGAAGAAATTATCCTTGAAAATGGTAAGACACTTTATGTGAGCGTCTCTCCTATTCAGGAAGTTGGTTACGCCGCAGTGATTCAGGATGTCACTGAATTCAAGAAGATGGAAGCGCTGCGTTTGGCAGAGGAACGTCGGGAACGGCAGCTGCTTAAAGATGCTTTGTCCCGGTATATGGGAAAGCGTATTGTGGATCATGTGATGTCGCATGAACCGGGTCTGATGTCACGACGAGAACGCCGTCAAGCTGTGGTGATGTTTGCTGATTTGCGCAACTGGACCAGCGGGATGATCATGCGTATTGAGCCTGATGCAGCTATCGATCAGTTGAACCAATTTTTTATGCGCATGATGGACATTGCTCTGGAGTTTGGTGGCACTGTGTTTGAATTAACCGGTGATGAAATCCTGGTGGGGTTTAATGCCCCGTTTGATCAACCGGATGCGACGTATCGGGCAGTGTTAACGGCCGTTACCATGCAAAATGAGTTCAACCAGCTGCGTCAGGAGTGGTTTAACCAATCTGGCGCAGAGCTGGGTCTGGGGGTTGGGCTTGACATGGGAGATGTGGTGATGGGCAATGTGGGGGCTGAGTCTCGCGTGAGTTTCCGCATGGTGGGTGAACCCATGAACACGGCTCACCGCCTGGTTGATTTAGCTGAGGATGGTCAGATTATCATTTCGCAGCTTGTTTATCAATCCTTGCAAGAACAAGCAAACGATTTAGCGAATTCAATTCAATTGAAAGAGGTGGGTCCAGTTAAATTGAAAGGGATTACGCCGCCACAAATCATTTATGTGGCACAGATTGAGCGGCCTGAATTGTCTCGGGATGCATAACAGCATTCCCGCAACCATCAGCAAGCCGATTGACAGGCTGTCTAGCTATTTCCACTGTAGAATTGGCATTACTGGGAGGGGCCTAACGGCCGTTTTGCGGGAATCCCGGGTCTTCTGGGGTATTTGGCGGGCGTCTCTTTTATTTTTTTTACGGTGACTAGCAGATGGGGCACCTCAACCTCGGGCAGCTGAATGGTTTGTAACCGAGGCGCGGCGCCGCCCAAAATCATGATAGCTGTCAAAGCTGACTCCACCTCTTTTTGTGCGTTCGCTCCCTTTTGCGCCAACATATGCCCCCCGACCTGACACAAAGGCAGCAAATACTCAGACAGTGCCCGCATTTCAATGACGCCTCTGGCCATGGCCCAATCATATTGAGCGCGATGCAAAGCCAGCTGCCCTAATGTTTCGGCTCGTTCCGCACAGATTGTCACCTCGCTAAGGTCAAGAGCTGAGACCACTTCTTCAAGGAATTGTGTCTTTTTGGTTAGGCTGTCGGTAAGCGTCAAGCGGCAGTGGGGGAACAAAATTTTGAGAGGCAGCCCGGGGAAGCCTGCGCCAGTGCCAACATCGATGAGAGAACGGCCGTTTAAGTCCCCTGTTACTGTGGCACAAGTGAGCGCGTCTAGAAAGTGACGGATAAGAATCAAGTGCGGCTCACGAACGGCCGTTAAGTTCATGCGTTCATTCCAAACGAGCAGCAGCGTTAAATAGGTGTCAAATTGTGCCAACTGGAAGTCTGAAAGCGTGAGATTGAACTGAGCAGCACTTTCCTGCAAATATTGTGTATTCAAGGCCATCTTAACGGCTCCGTTCTAACTCTTTCAGGGTAGCGTTAATCACATAAGTGTCATACTGTTCGCCTCCAAAATGAGCTGGCACAAAATCAACCCAATTATGTTCCATAAAATAACTACCACGCACATAAAGAGGCACCAAAGGCGTTTCTCCAGTATCCGAAAACAGTTGGTTTTCAATGCGCCGATAGAGCGCCACTCTCTCATCGGTGTCGGTAGATTGGCTTGCCTGCCGCATCAATTCATCGATGTCATTACAACTGCGCTTTGACCGATTTTCACTTTCTGTGCAGTGCAGCAATTCAGTCACCCAATTGTGTTGATCAGGATAAAAAGAAGACCAGCCCAATTCCCAGATGTCTGGGCGAGTGGCGTCAGCTTCTGCTCGTGTATTGGCTAAAAGCGTGCCAAATTGAACCTGTTCGATGATGATTTGCTCTTCTGAGCAATTTAACTCCTTGATCCACATATCCCGAATAAGTTCAGCTTGCAGCAAGGAGAGGTCAAGCGAACTGACCATGAAGCGGAAGGGCGGCATCAATTGGCAGCTAGCAAAACCACTTTCAACAAGCAGCAGTCTGGCTAAATCAGGATCAAAACCCATTCCCACTTCATCAATTTCCGGGGCACCGACCACCCCAGGCGGGGCCAAATGATGCATCTCGTAGGCTCTGTTGTCGTATAGCGCTTCAGCCAGAGCTTGCCTGTCTATCGCAGCACTAAAGGCGCGACGTATTTGGGGGGTCTGGAATAAACCGCTCTCATAATTGAAACCGAGATAAAATACAGTTTGTCCCGTTACTAATCGAGCCTTGGTGGGGAAATCTTCCAGGAATAATGGCACGTAATCTGTGGGCAGTGGCGCAACATCAAGGTTTTTCGATTGCCATAAATCGACCACGCTGCGTTCGTCTTCAAAGAAGTAAATGTTGACGATGTTGGCATTGCCGCCTTTGGGCAGAGGCCAGCCTGGATTTTTTTGCAGCACGGTACGGGTTTCAGACAAATTCCCTGAGGTTAGCTGGTACGGACCACTGGTGATTAAGTTTTCGGGCATGGTCCAATCTCTGCCGTATTCTTTGATGTGTTCTGCTGGCACTGGATAGAAAAGCGGCAAGGTGGTGATCGTGAGAAAATAGCCAGCGGGTTTGTTGAGGGTGAAGATCACGGTGGTGTCATCAGGCGCTTTGACCCCAATCGCCCCTAAATCAGCTTCACTGACTTCAGCTAACTCAAAGACTTGTTGGCAGCCGCTGATAAGGAAGAGGATGAAGGCGTCGGTTGCTTTTGTGTCTGACTGACAGGCGCGGTGAACGGCCGTTACCACATCAGCTGCTGTGACTGGGCGAACAATTTCAGGTGTCTGGTCGCCATCTTCAGACAACCTAAGCCAAAAAATGTCGTCGCGCAACTTAAAAGTCCAGACAGTGCTGTTTTCATTAACTGTCCAGCTTTTAGCGAATTCTGGTTCAACGCTGTTACTCTTATGGTTAAAGTTGGTCAGGCCAATGAAGAGGTTTTCAACGAGATTGACTCCATTTTGACTGGCTGTTTTTTGGGGATCGATAACGGGAAAGGCACCGACGTAGCCAATATCTAATTCCACGGGCAATTGGCTTTCGGCCGGAGTAGCTGTAGGCGTGATGATACGAGTTTCTCGTACAATTTGGGTGATGATGTCCAGAGGACTGCTGCTTTCTGGCGTGGTTTCGATTGGTTTGTCACCCGGTTGTGCCTCCTGACAACCAGAAATAAAAAAGATGGGGATGAGAAGCAGCAAGATGAGATAACGGCCGTTCTCCTTCTCTATAACCTTTTGTGCCCAGTGTCGTTTCATGCGAGTTGATTTGTCCTTATGTGTGCCGCCATAAACAAGCTAGGGAATTGACGGCTGCGCTTCAAGTGCCCTGACCATCTATAAAAAGGGAAATCATTTCTAGATGGTCACTATGCAAAAGTCAGTTGCCCATTATCTCAGGAAATGAGCCAGGCGTCAGATTAGATTTTTTTCATTTTCGGGAAAGCGATTTTGCCCCACGAGCGGACAGAAAGAGGGTCTCCCCTGGGGAAGCCAGCCCGCCACAGCGCTCATTGTGGCTGGTACAGCGGAGAATCTATCCTGTGTGCCACCAGAAAATCATCAAGCAGGCTTGAGATACAGCACGCCCAACGGCGGCAGCGTCATCTCGATGGAATGGGGCTGGTCAAACCAGGGCATGTCGATGCTGGACATAGGCTCGTTGTTGACCACATTACTGCCGCCATATTTCTCCGCGTCGCTGTTCAGAATTTCCACGTACGTGCCCGCTTCTTCCACACCCAAACGATAATCGTGGCGTACCACGGGCGTGAAATTGCAAACCACCACGATAGTTTCTGTTTTGTCTCTGTTGTGCCGGGCAAAGGCGAGGATGCTGTTCTGATTATTTTGAGCGTCTAACCAGGTAAATCCTTCCCAGGAATCGTCTACTTCATGCAGGGCAGCATGTTCTCGGTAAAGTTTGCCCAAGTCTGCCAGGTATTGTTGCAGCATGATGTGGCGACCGTGATTGTGGATGGGGTCGAGCAAGAACCAGTCGAGACTACGCGCCTCGGACCATTCTTGCCACTGGCCAATTTCGGCACCCATGAACAGCAGTTTTTTACCAGGATGGCCATATTGATAACCGTAAAGTAAACGGCCGTTGGCAAACTTTTGCCATACATCTCCCGGCATCTTGTCAAGCATGCTCTTCTTGAGATGAACCACCTCGTCATGGGAGAAAGGCAGTAAGAAGTTTTCGCTAAAAGCGTAAAGCAGGGAGAACGTCAATGTACCGTGATGGTAGGCACGGTGGATTGGTTCATGTTCGATGTATTCCAGCGTGTCGTGCATCCAGCCCATGTTCCACTTCATGTTAAATCCCAGACCCCCATCTGCAACGGGATGGGTTACGCCTGGATAGGCGGTTGATTCTTCGGCGATGGTAAGGACATCTGGGAATTTTTCGTGAACTTTGGTGTTGAATTTACGGATGAACTCAATCGCTTCCAAGTTTTCACGTCCACCATAGCGATTTGGCACCCACTGACCCCCTTCACGGGAGAAATCGAGATAGAGCATGGACGCCACCGCATCCACGCGTAGACCATCAATATGATATTTGTCGCACCAGAATAAAGCGTTGCTGACCAGGAACTGGCTCACTTCAGGGCGGCTGTAGTTGAAGATGAGTGTTCCCCAATCAGGATGTGCGCCCTGACGTGGATCAGCATGTTCGTATAGATGTGTGCCATCGAAGAAACTGAGGCCGTGTTGGTCTTTGGGAAAGTGCGCCGGCACCCAATCCAGAATGACGCCAATGCCAGCCTGGTGACAGGTGTCCACAAAAAACTTGAAATCATCGGGCGTGCCGTAACGGCTGGTGGCCGCAAAATAACCGGTCACCTGGTATCCCCAAGAGCCATCAAACGGATATTCTGAGACAGGCAGCAGCTCAATGTGGGTGTAATTCATTTGTTGGGCATAGGGAACTAACTGCTCAGCTAGTTCTCGGTAGGTGAGCCATTCCCAGCCATTTTTCAGACGCCATGAGCCTAGTTGGACTTCGTAAATATTGATGGGTGCGTCTAACGCATTTTTTGCTGGACGGGAAGCCAGCCAGTTGGCATCGTGCCATTCATATTTATTCAGATCCCAAACGATGGAGGCGTTTTTAGGGCGCATTTCGGTGAAGAATCCAACTGGATCGGTTTTGGTGACGGTGTAGCCTTTGTATCGTGTTTTGATTTCGTATTTATACAGGGTCCCTTCGCCAAGCCCCGGTAAGAAGATTTCCCAAATGCCAGTATCATGATGGAAGCGCATCGGGTGAATGCACCCATCCCAATGATTGAAGTCGCCCACGACGCTGACCCGCTCTGCATTCGGCGCCCATACTGCAAACATGACACCAGAACGGCCGTTTACCTCCACCAGATGTGCCCCTATCTTTTCATACATTTCCAAATGGTTTCCCTCAGCCAATAAATGCTCATCATATTCGCTGATTTGGGAGGGGAAACGGTAAGGATCATCAATGACCTGAACTTCATCATGATGTGTATGAATTTTGAGTTGATAAGCGACAGGTAGAGATTTATCTGGAACCCGCAGTTCAAAAAAGCCAGCATCATGACTGCAAACCATCCGCTGGATTGTGTGATCTGACCATAACACATGAATTTCTCTGGCCTTGGGCATAAAAACGCGAATGACCAGGCCATTTTCAAGAGGGTGAGGCCCCAGAATGCTAAATGGATCACCATGATAACCGTAAACAATGGCGTCAATGGCACCGGCTGGCACAGTTGGATAATCTGTCATGAAACTTTTCCCTTTAAGGCTGCAAAGTTGTCAAGTTGCAAAGTTTTATTCCTGGAATAATTCTTGAGTATTGTACCTGTTTTTTTGTGGGATGGCAGGAAAAGGCGTACATAAAAAAATCCCCGCCAAATTGACGGGGATTCGATTACACATCAAGTATCACGGAGCTTATGGGCGCATCCATAAATAAGTTATGGAACTGCTGGATGCGCTGCAAGTGACCGTTCCCTCTGAAAAACGAGGGGTAATTTTTAGGCGGTCACTAGGGCTCAATCGTACCCGATTCCATACGTTCGTTGTAAATAGCTTCCAGTTCGTACATATCTTGTTGTAGTTCAAAGAAGCCATGCCAGTGAGCGTAGTCAGGACCGCCCATCAGGGCACCCTGGCGTGCCCGCCGTCCTTCATGGTGCCAGAGATGATAATAAATCCTCTGGAAGTCATCTGTCCATGGATTATCTTTGAGCAAACCTGCTTCAGCTAATTCAACACGCCACGCTTCAGCCACATCGAAGTATTCTTCATTGTAAAGGCGAACCGCTTTATCACCTTGCTCGAAGAAACTGTCAGTGTGTAATGCGCTATGGCAAGAGCTGCAAACGAGTTTCATTTTCTCGCGGCCTTCTTCACCATTACCAAGGAGCGGGCTTAATACATCGTCGGAGTTGCGAACTTCAGACCGTTTTGCCCACAGGTTCCAGTAGAGGCGTTCTGTTATGTTGTGGGTGGTGTTCAGTTCGCCAATACCGCTCATATGGCAGGTGGCGCAGGTGGGCGCACGATAATCGCCGGGTTCCCAGGTATCTGGAGCAGAGTCCCAAATCCAGTCATCACTGTCGGTGTTGTAGATGTGACCATGCTTGCTGTTCTCGTAAATCTCGATGTCGGGATGATCCGGGCCGAGATGGCAAGAGGCGCAGGCATGAGGCTTACGGGCTTCTGCGATGGTGAACTTATGACGAGTATGGCAGGTGGAGCAGTTACCGACGCTGCCATCGGGATAAACATTGCCCATACCCATGTTTGGCCAGGTTTCTTGTATGGGGCGATTGTTTTCGTCCAACTGAATTTCGGTGCCATGACATTGCATACAGCCTGTTTCATCCGGGGCGTTGCCCAACTCTGGATTGGCTCGTCCTTCATGCACCAGGACGAGCGCGTGCAGGCTATCTTTGGGAATGATCTGCTTATATGCACGGACGTGACCACTGCTGGCAAATTGAGCCACTTCGGCTGGATGGCAGCGCTGGCAGGTGCTGGGTGGCACTAACACGGAGACGTAAGTATCGGTGCCAATCAGAGTTTCATGCTGGGTGGCCATCGGGGAATCAGATTCGACTTCGTGGCAATCGATACAGGTGACGCCAGCATGGGCGTGACGGCTATCTTTCCAGTCGTTGATAATGCCAGGATTCTCGGTTTTGTGGCAGTCGACACATTCTTTGCCTATCTCAGACATACCCCGGTTTACAGCCAAATTGCCAATGGTGCTTAAATCACCAACGTTGCGTTCTACTTCAACGACAACGGCCGTTGGGGAAACGGCATCGACGGTAGCTGCAGGGCTAGCCGGTTTAGAGGCTCCTTCTGCGTCTGGCGCTGCTCCTGATGATCCGGAATTCTGGCATGCCACCATCATGAGTGCTAAGACTAAGACGGTGACGATGAGTAAAATTCGCTGCGCGGATTTCATCGCTCCACTCCTTTCTTGAAAATTGGGTTGATCTCTTTGATCATTGGTTACTTGCTAGATGTTCGCTTAGATTGGCATGCCCAACGTGTTTATGACAGGTGACGCATTGATCATCAGTGGTGCCCAAGAAATATGGTTTATGGGCAATGAGGGCATCGTTGGACGCCATTGTTGCATTTTGTAAATTGGTGTGACAGCTCATACAACCAGAGTCATAGACATATTCTTCGCGGTGTTCTCTTTTGGCTTGCCAATCGATGTTTTCTAAGTCGCCAAATTGTTGGACGTACATGTCATGAAGGCCAGTTTCAGCTTTTTTGACGAAGTAGTTGAAAGCTGTGTCGTGGGGGAGGTGGCACTGGTTGCAGGTGGCTTGGATACCATGGGCGTTATTGCCACCGTGAATATCATCTTCATATGCTTTTTCCATGGGATACATGGTGTGGCAGCTTACGCAAAATTCTGCATCACCGGTCGCATGGAAGGTCTCTTGGCCAATGAGCCAGGATAAGAAGGGCAGAATGAAGAGAGCGACAACGGCCAATACAATGAGTGATGGAATAAGCCACTTTTTTCTGTAGGTCGTATTTCCAATTTTCATGGTTGTCTTCTTTTCTCTCTCTACGACAGGAGGCTTGGATTTATCACCTCATGTAACAAGTAGGTTACCCTACAAAAAGGGGAGCGTCTTTGCGCTAACGCAATTAAGTTAATGAATTATGAGAAACAAGTGGTTAGCACGTTTACTTGAGCGGGAGAAGGGGCAAGACAACACGGCCGTTTTTATTGTTTATGGTTCTTGTTCATGCATAATGAGTGTGGCACAAGCAGCTCCCCGCATCACTTTTTCAGTGACGCTGCCGTAAACCCAACGACTAATCCCAGAACGGCCGTGGCTGGACATGGCGATCAAATCGACCTGTTCCTCTTTGGCAAAATCGATGATGGTGTCTGCGGGTGGTCCCATGAGGGTGTGGGCTGTGAGAATGCCTGGTGTTTGCGGCAGGGTTTGCATGAGATTGTTGAGATAAGCTTCGGCCTCGCCTCGCTCTAATGCATTGACGCTTTCTTGCACCTGGTCGGCTGTTTCCATATCAAAGAGTAAACTTGCAGGTTCGACGATGCGGAGTAGGATAATTTCTGCTTGGGAACATTGCGCCAGGGAAAGGGCGGTTTCTAGCACTTGTTCAGCCAATTGAGAACCATCCAAACAGACGACTATTTTTTTGAATTTGCCGGCGATTTGTTCAATTTGCTCCCGAATGATCAGTGTGGCGCAGCAGGATTGGCGTAAAACTTTGTCGGTCACACTGCCATAGACCCAACGACTTACCCCAGAACGGCCGTGGCTGGAAATGACAATCAAATCAGTTTTGTTTTCCTGGGCATAATTCACGATTGTTTCTGCGACGGAGCCAGTCTCGGCGGCGGTAATAATGGGAACGCCGCTATCTTCGTATTCAATGGCGACGGTTTCCAGGTATGATTTTGATTCTTCTTCGCCAAGATGAATGGTTTCTGTGTAGAGCGTGGGGTCTAATGCCACCATAATAGGGGGCACGACGCGCAAAATATGAAGCTCACATGGTTCAGCAGCAGCAAAAGCTTGGGCTAACGCGATGGCGGGGGGAATGGCTCTTTCCGCTAAAGATGAACCATCTAATGGAACGAGAATACGTTGACATGGGGTCATGGCTTACCTCCTCAACAATAGTTTCAATTTCCCTAACTCAACCATAATCAATCTTACTCTTTGTTGGAAGTGAAAGATGTCATCCTCAACCTTGATGAATATCACAATTTTTTTCTTTTTGTCTTTAATCCGCGAAAATGATGAAATAAAATATGGAGCTGCATTGTCAATTTTAAGGAACGGCAAAGAAACGGCTTTGTCGTATGCTTAAATTTCTGTTCTTTAGCAGTTTGTGATTCCCAATGATTGCTGCCAGAGCCACACGGTTTTTCAGTAGTTGAAGAAATATAAGCAAATGTACCTCATTTTGGTAATATGGAATGTGTAATTAACCCAAAAACCAAAAGAGGTACCCATGCA
>PDQY01000059.1 GCA_002746795.1 Chloroflexota bacterium
GGCGACACCATTCACATTGAAATGCCGAATGAACAACAGCGTGATTTGCAACTAACTGGCATCACCCACGATATGGTTCAACTGCCCTCCCACTTTGATGGCACGCCTTATGGCTACATCCACATGGATACCGTCACCTGGCTGGGCGAGCCGTATGGTCTCAACGAACTGCACATCGTCGCAGCTGACCCCAGTGCCGGATGCCCCCGGGGGCATGCGCCCAGCCCAGAAGGTGGTCATGGCACTGGAGACGCGGATATCTCCTGCGCCACCACAGACGAGGATGTCGCCAGGCAGGTGATCAACGAGGTCAAAACGAAGGCAGAGAAAAGCGGCCTGACGATTCCCATCACCCTGGCCGCCCAGCCGGGACAAGTGCCATTGGATGACGTTTTTCAAGCGATTGTCGTGTTGATGGGCACACTGGGCGTATTGTCGCTATTTTTGTCAGCATTTCTCATCATCAACACGGTGTCAGCGCTGTTGGCGCAGCAAAAACGGCAAATTGGCGTGATGAAGGCATTAGGCGCGGGCAGTCATCAGCTGCTGGGCATGTATTTGCTGATGGTGATGGTGTATGGCGTGTTGGCGCTGCTGCTGGCAGTGCCGTTGAGCGTGGCTGGAGCGCAGGGATTGAGCAGTTACCTGGCAAGTTTGTTTAACCTTGATTTAGGCACGGTGCCGGTGTCGGTAACGGCCGTTATGTTGCAAATCGCCATCGGTTTACTGGTGCCGGTGTTGGCCTCGCTCTACCCATTTTTGAGCAGCTTGCGCCTCTCGGCGGCGGCAGCGATGCGCGATTTGGGCACGGCGGGTACCAGCCAAGAGCTGAGTTGGTTTGACCGGTTGCTTTCGGGGGCAAACTTGTGGTTTGCACGACGAGTGCTGGCGCGACCCTGGCTGCTCTCGCTGCGCAATACATTCCGCAGCAAAGGGCGGCTGGCAATGACGCTCATCACGTTGACATTGGCTGGTGCTATTTTCATGAGCGTGTTCAGCGTGCAGGCAGCGTTGGAAAATACGCTTGATAGCATTTTGGGCTGGTGGCAGTTTGACGCGATGGTGCTGTTAACCCGACCGTACCGCACAAAGCAGTTGGCGCAAACGGCAGCAAGCATTGAGGGCGTCAAAGCAACGGAAGGCTGGCTGCAATTCCCTGCGTATCGGGAGCGACCCGATGGCACGGAAAGTGACACGATTATGCTGTTTGCCTTCCCCCCAGATTCTGAACTGACACCGCCGCCCAAGGTATTTGAGGGTCGCTCCCTCCATCCTGATGATGGGAACACGATTATACTCAACACAATAACGCTGCGAGATGAGCCGGACGTGCAGCTGGGTGATGAAATTGTGCTAAAGATTGATGGTCGGAAACGGCCGTTTACCGTTGTAGGGTTTAGCATGGGCATCTTAGTTCCCATGGCCTACGCACCTTATCAGGCTGTCAGCCACATCAGCGGCGACCCTGGCCTGGTAACCACGGCGCTGGTGGCTCTAGACAAACATGATAAAGCCTCCATCGACGCCACCGTCGCTGAATTGGAAACCCATTTCAAGCAGTCAGGCATTCGCGTGAACAGCATGCAGACCATTGTAGAAGAACGAGCAGAGTTAGAAAGCTCATTTAACATCATCATCAGCTTGCTCTTATTCATGGCAGGGCTGCTGGCGCTGGTGGGCGGTTTGGGATTGATGGGCACCATGAGCATCAACGTGCTAGAACGCACCCGTGAGATTGGCGTCTTGCGAGCCATCGGTGCGCCTAACCAGGGCGTGGCTGCCGTGTTTATCCGCGAGGGGATTGCTATTGGGCTGTTGAGTTGGCTGTTGGCATTGGGGGCAGCCTTCCCCCTGAGCAAGCTACTCAGCGACGCCGTAGGCATCCCGCTGACTGGCTTCTCCCTCATCTACACCTTCTCCCCAACAGGCGTGTGGTTGTGGCTGATGTTGGTGGTGCTGCTCAGTGTACTGGCAAGCTTTGTTCCCGCTCGCACCGCTTCCCGCCTGACAGTACGTGAGGTTTTGGCGTATGAGTAGAAGATAAAAGAGGCCAGCAAGCATCAAGCATCAGCGCTTTCATTCCATGAAAATGCCGCTAAAAATGGTCGTGGTTGCCATTGAGCTGGACAAGGGGTGTGCCTTGCAGATTTAGGTGCCAGGGATGGGCGTAGGCAACTACGCTTTAATCTGACCGTGGCTGGGTACGTTCTTTGGACCAATCACGGCTCAAGTTTTGCTTCATCTTATCCAGGTACGCTTGCTCTAAATCAATGCCCGTATAATTTGCGATTTTAAGTGTGTACGCCAACAGGTCGGCCAATTCGCTGCGGAGAGTGGCGCGGTTGCGGTTGATGGCTTCCGGCAACGCCTCAGCCAACGAGCATGAGCCTTCTGCCGCTAAATATTTGGCATCCCCCCAAATTTTGATCAACTCGGACGCCACCTCGCCCATTTCTTCTACCAACAAGATGTAATTAAAGAACAGATCGGGGTCAAATCCCTTGCTAACATCAAGCTGCCGATGGAATTCCTGAAAGGCGGGAATGTCACCACCGTTCAGCAATGTGGCCTGCGCTTCACTTTCTATCGGTTTGCCATTCCCATTCGCTTCTAACTCTTTTTGAATTTGGCTGGCGACGTAATCCAAGTCCTGCTCGTTGGCCAGGAAATCCAGTTCATTGGTGTTGATGATGAGTACGGGTATATCTTGCAGATTCGATAACCAGGCTTCATAAGCTGAGGTCAAATTCCGGATGTATTCAGGATCCATGTTGCGCTCATAAGGACGGTCGCGGTGGGCGATGCGGCGCATGATAACCTCGTGGTCTGCTTGCAAGTAAACAATCAGGTTGGGTTTGGGAATCTTTTCGCCTAGAGCGGCATGCACACGACCATACATCGCCAGTTCATCATCTTTGAGATTGAGCCAGGCAAACAGCTCATCTTTCGCAAAGGTATAGTCGGAGATCAACATTCCCTGGCTTAAAGCATCTGGAACTGCCTGATGCTGCTGATGGTACCGACTAAGCAGAAAGAAGATTTGTGTTTGGAACGCATACCGTTCCCGATCTCCGTAAAACTCAGCCAGAAATGGGTTTTCTTCAAATACTTCCATGAGAATGGAAGCCTTGAATTTGGGTTGTAAAAGACGGGCTAGTGTGGTTTTACCAACACCGATTACTCCTTCAATAGCAACGAAATTGTTTGGCACTAGAAATCCTTTTGTTTGACGAATGACAAATGACCAAAGTGGGCGATTTGTCGGCTGTCCCTGGTCATTGGTCAAAGAAGTAAATTCAAGATCAGGGCGAATGTCACCCCGACTATCCAACCAGCGATAATATCTAAGAGGTAGTGACGAGCAAGAATAACACGGGCAATGGAAACGGCCGTTCCCCACACCAACCAAAGCAGCCACCACCCTGGCAAGAAAAAGGTCAGCGTCACCGCCACAGCACTCACACGGGCGGCATGGCCTGACGGGAATGAATATTTGTCGGTTGAGAGCGCCATCCGGGGGTCAGACGGCCGTTTTCGTTTGAAAATTCCCTTGCTTACCGCCACAATCAACGCCGCGCCTAGCACTGCCCAGCATAAAGCAAAACCCAGCGCCCGCCATTGCCAGAGCAGCAGCAAAATAATAATGAGCCACAACCAACTGTCTCCCGTACGGGTAATTAGCCAAAAAACATTGTGAGATAGACGAGACTCGCCCCAGGCTGCCAACCGTCCAGACCAGGCCTTATCCCGAGCAATCATTTGCATCCGGTTCATTAGCCATCAACCATGAGCAATTTCTGCCCGCAGCATATCCACCTGCTCTGGCTTATCCGCATCCATCGCTAACTCCGCAAAAGGCAGCTCCACAATGCGCACCGGGGCACCTAAAATGCGTTCAGCCTCCACCCGCAGCTCAGCCGTACCCAGGCGGCGGAATAAAAACTTGAACAACATCTTGAAGCCAACCACTTTTGCAATTTTCCAGGCATGTTTGCGGGCATTGGCTAAGGCTTCAAATAATTCTTGATTGGCATCGATGACAGAAGAATGAAGCAAGCCCAAATCACCACCGGCAATTTCCAAGCCCTTCAATTTCACATAAGTTCGACTTGAGCCAGGGAAACGCCTTTCCATCGTTTCTTTCGTAACGTAGGTATAGTAATAATGGCCATCCAGAGGTTGACATAACTCAATTAGTTTATCCGTCATTTCAGGCGTAATCAAAGGAATATCTGATGAACAAGCCAGGATAACGCCCGTATCTGGATTTTGCTCCCGCAGCCAGGCAATGCCCGCCACGTTATTAGCCACCAGGCTGCCATGATCGGGCAAATGATGAACAGGCCGTTTGAAGCTCATCCCCAGATCATCCCCTAACCCAACAACCACAATATTGTCAATTGATTTAGAATCTTGCAGTGCATCGAGAACACGCTCCAACATGGTTCGCTCACCAAATGAAAGCAGCGCTTTGGGCTGACCCTGCGTATATGCATACATGGGATCATCTTCTCTGGGCATCCCACCTGCCGTAACCACACAATCCATTCGTTTCCTCCAGGGATGGGTTTGTAACTCAAGCCTGCATTGTAGCCATGCGGCAGGGGTTAAGCAACAAAAAAAACGTAACCCGTTTACCGATCACCACTCTTTCGGTTTAGGCAAGGTCTCTTCCTGACTGAACTTTTTGTCTTGAGGGAAGCGGCGTTCGTCGTCACCTTCACCATAGATGAGCTTGACATCTGCCAGGGTAATGACATCGCCAGATTGCAAGGCATATTCGCTCACGGGCTGGCTGTTTACTTGCGTGCGGCCGGGTCTGCCACTGAGATCGTAAAGGACAAAACGGCCGTATCGCCAACGAATCTGAGCATGGCGTCGGCTGACGGTGGACGCATCCAACACCAGGTCATTATCTGTACGGCGGCCTATGGTGAGTAACGGCCGTTCCAATGCCACATGCTGCCCCCCATCCACAATCAAATACGCATCGACAGCGGCTAATGCGGTGAGCATCTCCCTTTCAGCCGCCAAAACATCTTCAGCCTTCAAACTAAGCTGAGTCGTTTTTCCCACCGACTTATGGAATGAGGCTTTGACGCGAATTTGCTGCTTCTTCACAGCCGCATCTGCCATCAGGGTGATTTGTGGATGTTCTTTTAGGCGAAGATCCATTTTTTTAGCTAATTCGACGACCGTAGCAGCTAATTCAATTTCAAGCTGGGCATTTTTTCCCTGGAGCGTTTCATAATCAACTGAATTCAGAGAAACAGCATAGACATCTGGGGCAAAACCATCTCGGTGACCATCTTCCATGGCTCGTGCCAGGCGTGAGGCAACTTCAAGCGGCTCCAACTCGCCCCCTAACAGGCGGCTAAATGAACCCTCGACCAATCCTTGAGCAATTGACTCAAACTTTGACAGCCGAAACTTTTTCATCATGTTTTTACTTTCCCTTGCTTTCTACCAGTTACACCCAAAATCAGGGGGACACACAACGTTTCATCGAGAAAAAACAGAGAGCGCTTTCTTCCTGCAAAATCTTCGCGCTTCTTTGTGCATCTCCGTGTAACCATCAAATTAAGTCGCCAGGTACAAAGCTGAACGCGATTATAGTTTGGCAGAAACGGCCGTCAATTGCAATTGCCGGGTCGTAGGCATTCGGTATACTTACCGTAATAAAATAATGAATGCTGAAAGAGGCTTTACATGGCTGGAAAAAAAATTCGTCTGCTGGCATACGCATCCTGCGCCGGTTGAGCATCTAAACTCAGTCCTTCAGACCTGGCGCACGTGTTGCAGCCATTACACGAAGCATTTGCTCCAACAAACTATCCTAATCTACTGGTCGGCTTAGAAAAAGCAGATGACGCTGCCGTTTACCAACTCAACGAGCAGCAAGCCATCATCTCCACAACCGACTTCTTCCCGCCAGTGGTGGATGATCCTTACGATTTTGGTGCCGTAGCTGCAGCCAATGCCCTGTCGGATGTGTATGCTATGGGCGGACAAGTCTTGTTCGCCATCAATCTGGTTGCTTTCCCTGATAATTTGGCGCAAACCGTTCTCAAGGACGTGCTGCGTGGCGGTGCCGAAAAGGTCGCTGAAGCAGGTGCTGTCATCGCTGGTGGGCACAGCATTAACGACAAAGAGCCAAAGTATGGTCTGGCAGTCACCGGCCTCATCCACCCGGATAAAGTCAAACGCAAGGGAGGCAGCCAGCCGGGCGATGTGCTGCTGCTAACGAAACCGCTAGGTGTGGGCGTGATCACCACGGCCCTCAAACAGCAAATCACTGAGAAGGTTCATGTGAAAACGGCCGTTTCCACTATGTCTACCCTCAACAAACAAGCCTCTGAAGCCGCTCACATCGCCCAAGCCCACAGCATGACCGACATCACCGGCTTTGGTCTACTGGGTCATGCTCAGGAAATGGCAGCGCAAGGCAATGTCGATTTCCGCTTCTTTGCCCATAAGCTGCCCTGGCTGCCTGGTGCGCTTAGCTACGGCGAAGCTGGCGCCTTCCCCGGCGGACGGGGCAACAACATGATCTTCTTCCAGGAACACGTCACCTTTGCCGATGGCGTCAGCCAACTGGTGCAAGACATGCTCTGGACTCCCGAGACCTCTGGTGGTTTACTCGTAGCAGTGGCACCAGAGCAGGTAGACACGTATATCGCAGAATGCGAAACGGCCGTTGTCATCGGTGAAGTCATCGCAGGAAATGGACAGATTCACGTGATATAATGAAGCAATCATAATTGTTAAAAAGGAGACCCATGGATCGGACAGTACCTAGTTCAGGAAACGAAGAAATCAACCTATACCTGCGCACATATTACTCCCTGCTGCGCAGCACCCGCGAAGTCAAACTCAAATCACTCATCGAAGCGCATAAACGCATCCATTCAGCCCTCCATGTCAAAGCCGACGAATCAGAGGTAGACATGGCCGCCTTCATCTACGCCATTCTGCGCATCCCAGACTGCCTGGGGAAAGTCAATCTAGTACTCATGGGGCAGTCAGCGCGGGTTTTCGCTGAGCATGGCTTCCTCCAGGTGGAAACGTGGCAGCAAGTCAGTGCCCCAGGTCGCCGTCGCCGCTGCTTCTTCGATGGCGCACACACCCTGGCTTGCTACATCGCCAGCCGTTCAGACATCGACGATCTCGTGCCCACCCTGGTTGCCTACCAAATCGAAAGGCGCAAGCTCCACTTTCTGTTCAATCGTCCTTCCGTGGCCGCCCTGCTCAACGAATTGAATCCCAACGAAGCAGTCACCACCGAAACGTTATCAAAATTGGCAGACCTCTCTGGTATCCCCCAAGAAGATTTAGACAAACTGAGCCGCATTTGGCGCGAGCAAACCGTCGCCAGATTCCAGGAAATTTCCGCGTGCGAACAAGAAATTTCAATTCGTTCACTGGCTGGCTCCCTGGCTGATTACAAACGAGCCATTCGCCGTTGGTGGCGGAACGTGGAAGCTGCCACGCCCCAAGATATTCGCTTTGATGAACGCCCCGTCTACTTCGTCTCCAGCAATCCCCACAGCCTGACAAATATGCTCAGTGGCTTTGGCTTGCAAATCGAAAGGACACTGGAAGCCTACCTGCTAGATAATGGCTCAGACGATTTACGTCAGCAATATCAGGACATCGTCAACCGCAATATTCCCAGCAGCCTGGAAAACTTTCTCTATTACGTACTCAAGAAATATGAAGCCCTTCATCCCGCAGTGCGCAAAGACCGTATCGCTCATGAAAAATCGGTGGGCATCACACGCATTCACAGTGAACATGCTTTTGATATCGAAGTGCAAATTGTCAACCTGAACCAACTCGATATAGAGGGCGTGGACGCTCGTTTGCGTGTGCCCGGCATCGAAAAATTGGCTCAAAGTCATGCGCTCATCGTCAATATTGATTATCCATTGGGCATGGCAGCCTACCAGGTGCTCACGGAAATAGCACGCAACGTGGACGAGATACGAGGAGTGTACATCATGGGGAAAGCAGCCACTCTAAACGGCCGTATTGGCGATGTGATGCTGCCCAGCGTCGTGCATGATGAGCATTCGCTTAACACATACCTCTTCCAAAACTGTTTCACAGCCGACGATGTGGCGCCTTATCTGGTTTATGGCAATGTCATGGACAACCAGAAAGCGATCACCGTGCCTGGCACCTTTTTGCAAAATGAAGGTTACATGTCTATCTTCTACCACGAGGGCTACACAGACATGGAAATGGAAGCCGGTCCGTATCTCAGTGGCATCTATGAAATGACGCGCCCGAAACGCCATCCGTACAACGAAATTGTGAATTTGTATCGCACGCCTTTCCCCATTGGTGTCTTGCATTACGCATCGGATACGCCGTTTAGCAAGGGAAAGAATCTCGGTTCGCAAAACCTGTCCTACTTCGGCATGGATCCCACCTATGCCACAACGGTTGCGATCTTGCGCGACATCATGGAGACAGAGGTGGGTCAGCTCTGATTCTGTTTAAGGCAGCGGCGCAAAGACGCAGAGAAGCACTAAAAGGCATCATTTAGAACAGTTGTAGAGACACCCCGCTGGGGTGTCTTTCCATCAAGATATAAATTTTCTGCACACAATTGCAAGCGCGTAACCATGAATGCCATGACTATCTATGAAAAACGATTAGCACAAGTCAGACGTAAGTTTGCTGTTTGGGGTGTTGAAGGGATTTACATCAGCAGTCCTGAGAATCGGCGCTGGTTGAGCGGCTTCAGCGGCTCGGCGGGAGCGATTTTGGTAACGCAGGAGCAGGCCTGGCTGGCAACGGATTTTCGCTATTGGGAACAGGCTGAGGCGCAAGCGCCAACGTTCACCTTATACCAAGAGCAGCACACCCAGAAACTATTGGAAACGGCCGTTCAGGGTAACATCCCCGCTAGAATTGGCATTGAAGCCCAATCGACAACTCTTGCTGATTATGCGAAATTAACAGCACTTGACCACATCACGCTGGTTCCCCTTAATGCCACTTTAGAGCCCTTGCGTGCCTACAAAAGCCGCGATGAACTGGCTAAGATTCGAGCCGCCGCCGCTATCACCGACAAAGCGATGGCGCAGTTCCCCCAAATTGCTCATCCTGGGATCAGCGAGCAGGCAGCCGCTTGGGAACTGGAAAAGGTGATGCGGGACGCCGGGGCTGAAGCGATGGCCTTTGACGTGATTGTGGCTTCTGGCACCAATGCCGCCCACCCCCACCACCATCCAGGCGAGCGCACCTTACACGTGGGTGATCCCATCATCGTGGATATGGGGGCTCAAGTGGCTGGTTACAAAAGTGACATGACGCGCTCGTTCTTCCTGGGCGAACCGGATGAGCAGTTTTGGTCGGTTTATAATTTAGTGCTGGCCGCGCAAACGGCCGTTATCCAACAAACACAGCCCGGCATGAGCTGTCAAACCGTTGATGCCATCGCCCGCGACATGATTACTAACGCGGGGCACGGTGAGCATTTTGGCCACAGTCTAGGACACAGCCTCGGGCTTTGCATCCATGAACAACCATTTCTTTCTCAGTTTCCCCGTGGAGAAATACACCACATCGAGACTGGTATGGTCGTCACCGTCGAACCAGGCGTGTACATTCCTGGTTGGGGAGGCGTGCGCATTGAAGATTTAGTGTTGGTCACAGATTCTGGGCTGGAACCGATCAGCCAATGCCCTAAAGAATCCATCATCGCCATTGATGTTTGATCGTCATTGGTCTTTAGTCAAACGAATCAGATAAGTCAAACGAGGAAAAAATGACAAATGAACAAGAAATCAATTGGATGGAAGTCAAAGAAACCGCTAAAACCCAGGCGTTTATTATAGGTGGCTTTATTGTCTTTCTCTGGCTGGTAGAAATTGTGGATACGGTTATTTTCCAGGGCGGGTTGGCGGTCAATGGCATTCACCCACGCACAGTCGATGGGCTGCAAGGAATCCTGTTTGCCCCCATTCTGCACAGCAACTTCAGCCATCTGATGGCAAACACCATCCCACTACTCGTTTTAGGTTGGTTTGTGCTGCTGCACGGCTTTAGAACGTTTTCCATTGTGACCATAATAGTCACTATCATCAGCGGTTTAGGCACGTGGTTGATTGGCCCGGCAAACTCTGTTCATATCGGCGCCAGCGGCCTGATTTTTGGCTATTTTGGCTATTTGCTGCTCAACAGTTGGTTTGAGCGCAGTCCGGCTTCTATCTTATGGGCCGTGTTGGTTCTTTTACTGTATGGCGGTTTGATATGGGGTGTCTTACCTCAAGGCAACGGCATTTCCTGGCAAGGACATTTATTTGGCTTTATCGGCGGTGGTATGGCGGCTCATTTATTGGCAAAACGCGTAATGACCGTCTAAAAATTAGTCCCCGTTAAAAACTTCCATGCTCTCTGCATTCTCTGCGGTAACAAGGATCCCTCAAGAAACCGTTAATCAATTTCCATATTTTCTACAAAACGGCCGTGGCCTAAATAGGCCAGCCCAATACTCAAGACGTATAAAATCAAGAGGGGAGCCATCGTCAACAGCATCGTCACGGGGTCAATCGAGGGCGTAATAGCTGCTGCCAAAATCGCTACGCCAACCACGGCAAAGCGCCATTGTTCCTGCAACATGGCGCCATTCACCAAGCCAACCCGCGCCAGCAAATAAACGATGATGGGCATTTGAAAAGCCAGCCCCAACCAGAACAGCATCGCCAGAATAAAACTGATGTATTCCGAACTAGTCCATTCTGCCATGAAAATGGTAGGCATAAAGGTTGATAAAAAGGAAACGGCCGCTGGTATCAGGAGAAACCAGGCAAACATAATGCCCAACAAAAACATCCCCAATGTGGCCGGAATAAAAATATACACGTAGCGTCGTTCTTGTTTCGTTAAACCAGGGGCAATAAAGAGCCAAAACTGGTGAAGAACAACTGGCATTGCCACAATGAAACCAGATACCAGTGCCACCTTAAAAAATGTTTCAATGCCTTCCGTCGGACGCAGGGTTTGCAATTGGCCGCCATAAGGCTCTAACATTAAAAGCAGAAGTTCCCGAGCAAAAATGAAGCTGATAACTGTGCCCGCCACCAAGGCACCAGCCGCCCAAGTCAGGCGAATCCGCAGTTCATTGAGGTGTTCTAATAGGGATTGGCCTTGAACGGTCTCCACCGGTTCGGGATCGCAGGGAAAATCACTCATTATTCAGGGTCATCTTCAACTTCAACCAGATTGGGCAGAACACTTGCCCCCCCATTTTGATCTAGCTGCTCCTGCTCAGTGAAGCTTTGGACTGCGTTTTCTTTTGAAATCCGATTTTCTGATCCAAAATTGGGCAGATGAATCGTATTGTCAACGGTATCCCTTGCTTCTTCCATCACCTTTTGACCTTCTGCAAGGGGTTGTGCAGCCACAGAGGCGATTTCACTGCGCAAATCTGCTAATTGTTTGCGTAAATCTTGCACTTCACCCCACGCCTCCTTGATATCGCCATCCTCATCGATAGCTGACAGTTCAGCATTCAGTTGACGGTTAAATTCACGTGAGGTCGCTTGCAATTTAGCCGTGACCTTGCCCAGCCAAAAGGCAACCTGCCGAATACGTTTCGGCCCCATCACAATACCCGCCAAAAACAAAATGACAAGGAGTTCGGCTATCCCGATACCAAAGAAACTATCCATTGGACTGTGTGAAAGTAGGTTTGGGCGTGAGTATCACGATTTATGCCTATTGTTTTTTTTAAACTCTTCGGCTGCTGCTTCATCTTCTTTTTCTTCTTGGTCTTGGATTTCTTGGAGACCCTCACGAAAAGCTCTGATGCCTTTGCCCATTTCACTGCCAAGTTTACTAATCCGGCCAACGCCAAATATGATTACAATGATAATTAAAATGATTCCCCATTCCCAAGGGCCTAATGTTGGCATAGTTATTCTCCTCAAAAAAAGTCTGTTAAAACTGCGACTTTTGGGATGATCTGCTGCGCAGTTTGTTGATGTTTCTATTATACACTGATTCCAAAAGAGGTGTCACAGTCTAAAAATCTCTTACCACAAAGTTCGTAGTGCGCCCTGTAGTACGCTATTTTTACACGCTAAAGCGCGGGCTACCAACGTTCGCAGCGCACTAAAAACTATCTGCGTTCATTGTTAAGTTTCCCAAAGATATGTTAGTTTGATGCGCAATCAACAGAAATATCTTGATAATTTAAGAACCATTGAGCCAATGTTTGATAGCGATCACGCGGCTCTGTGATTAAACCAATTTCTGCCTGATTGACTTTTGGGCTGAGACCATAGGTGTAAACATGTTGGTAAAGGGTCAATGCCGGTAAGTTTTGATTGTAATAACGCTGGAAGGTGTTGTAAAACGGCCGTCTTTCGTCAGTATCCCAGGTTTGCCGACCAAACTCCAAAGCTTCACTCGCCTTCCGGTTGTTCCACCTGGCCATATTGTTGCCATCAAGAATCGCTTCCTGGCTCCAAAAATCATACAGATCGGGATCCCCTGGCGGCACAAAATCGACCAAGGCTACATCAAATTCGCCTTCTTCCAGACGTTGGCGCAGCTCGCTGACGTTGTTTGCTAATCTGACTTCGGTCTTGATGCCTGCATGAAGCCATTGTTGGCTAATGGCTTCGGCCAGCGCTTTTTGCTGGGGTGTGTTCAAGGTGAGCAAACTTAACAGCAATGGTTCACCATCTTTTTCGCGCACGTTACCGCCTTCTGGCAGAACCCACCCTAGTTCTTCGATCCAGGCTTTGGCGGTGGCTAAATCGTATGAGTAAGGAGCATTCAACCCTGGGTTATATGCCCAGGAGGATGGCAAATACGGTCCTTCGAGGGGTAATCCCTGCCCATGCAATGCTTGATCGATCAGGGCTGGCCTGTCTAGCGCCACGGCCAATGCTTGCCGTCCCGTTTTCCATTGCAGTAAATCGGAGGGGGCGGCATCCATGTTAAACAGCGCAATCGTGTACCGGTGATCGGGCGCAGTGAAAAGACGCGCCTCAGGCACGGTTGCCAGTTGGGGCAAGGCTGTATCTGTGACGCGATTGATGGCGTGTATGCCGCTCTCTGCAAAGGCTTGAAGCAGGGTTTCTTCATTGGGGAAGAAGATAAATTCAAGGGCGGTGATGTGGGTGCCATTGGACCAGTTTTGGGGATTAGGCAGCAGACGCAAACGGCCGTTCTCCTGCCACTTGATCTCGCTATCGACCATAAACGGCCCAGTCCCCACCGGCACCTGATTGAAAGCAGCGGTTTGCAAGGAAACGGCCGTTTCCCCTTCAAGTAGATGTGCCGGTAAAACACCTCGGGTGGTGGCCTCTAAAAATGGAGAGTAAGGTTCGGGCAGCGTAAAGGAGATAGTGCGGTCATCAATTTGTTGGATGGTAACGGCGCGCCACAGATCACGAACGGCCGTTTCCCCAGGATAATCACCCGCTTGGAGCAACCCATAGGTAAAAGCCACATCCGCCGCCGTCACCGGTTCGCCATCATGCCAGAAAACATCATCCCGCATGGTAAACGTCACCGACAGACCATCCTCGCTCACAGACCAACTCTCAGCCAGAGCCGGTTCTAACTCACCGCTCCTGCCATATTGGGTCAACCCATCAAAAATGAGGCTGTTCAATTCCCGATCCAAGGGGTAGTTGTCAGAAAATAAAGGATTTAAGAACTGGGGCGCTCCCAAAACACCTTCGATAAACACGCCGCCCGATTCCGGTATCCGGGCAGAGCAGGCACCTGGCGTTTGCGAGAGTGGCACCGGAACCACAGAACCCGGCTGATAGGGTGCTGACGCCCCCGCCTCAGCCACAAACTGTTTCGTCACATAAAACAGGAGAGCCAGCACAATACCAAAGCAGAGCACCGCCAATCCAATTTGCCAACGCATATTCATTTTCATATCGTCACAACTATATTCTTCACACAAAAAAAATAGAGCGCAGATTTTACAAATTATCACGGATCAAATGATTAGTTGATCCGCAAAAACCGCTTTGATCCGCGCCCTAACAATAGTTTGAAGTTTATGGTTGATATTTTCGACAAACTGCAAATAGATTATCACTTCGGAACAGACATTCAATCATAAGACGACATCGTTTCCTTACCGTTCCTGGCAACTATCGTCAGTCCGCAAGTTACACAAACTATTTGCAATTCCGTCAACTAAATTCACAAACACCCCTCTTGAAAATAGAGAATTCTTTGAGAATTTATACTTGACCCCAGGCCAAAAAAGCAACAATTGTATTGAGGAAAAAGAGAACAGCTACGAGTATTGTCACTTTGTGCATTGTCGCTTCAACACCACGACGTGTGCGGAAACCAGTGCCTCCGTCTGAGCCACCCATGAAACTGCCTAGACCGCCACCTTTCGTTTGCACTAAAACCAAAACCGTTAATACGATGGCTAATACCACTTCAATAGCCCCCAAATATGGGGCAAATGATTGAATACTCATACCAATTGAAACCTCGCCTTCATTATTATTCACGAACCTGCCAATTATTTCTTGTTCCTGACAGACAAGCCAAGCATTATAACAGGCTCACCCTTATGCGTCGAATTCGATTCGCCATTTCTCAGTTCACATTCATGACACCAAACCGACCGTTTCGTTCCTCATTCTCTTCATTTTTTGCGGTGGTGGCCATCAGGAACACAGTGGCTTGAGCCGCCGATACTGTTGGGAAACAGAGTTCCTGTTTGCGCCCCGCTCTTCAAGATTCTCGAAAATTGCCCACGATGCCGCCTGTGGTAAACTACGCTATGCAAGAGCCGTTTTCTGGCTTTTAGTGATGCATTCACAAATCACTTTTGCATGAAGGATCCACCCGTGATCGAAGTCAATAATGTAACAAAACGTTTTTACGATCTTATCGCTTTAGAACAAATCTCTTTGCAAATCCCACAAGGGGAAGTTGTAGGGTTGCTTGGCCCTAATGGCGCTGGTAAAACCACCTTGTTTAAGCTCATTGCCGGCGCTTTGCACCCCACTTCAGGCAAAATCACCCCTACTCAAGGGCAATGGCCAACCATCGGTTACAAGCCAGAGCGGCTGCTATTCCCAAACCAATTGCGGGTGCGCCAATATCTTGCAAAAGCGGCTCGTATTAGCAATGTTCCCCGGCACCATGTTTCACAAGTTGTCGATGAAAGTTTAGCTCGCGTCAATCTCTCTCATGAAGCCAATAAACGTATCAAAACTTGCTCCAAAGGCGTGCGCCAACGTTTGGGTTTAGCACAAATTTTGATTGGGAATCCCCCGCTGCTCTTGTTGGATGAACCGACCAATGGCCTGGATCTCAATGGACAAGAGGAAATTCATCATTGTATCCGCCAGTTGCAAGCTGAAGGCAAAACGATCATCATGAGCACCCACCAACTACCTGAAGTGACAAAGGTGTGCAGCCAAATCGTTATCTTGAATCGTGGCCAGATTCATTACCAAAATAGTATGGAGGAGGCTCTCGCCGCTCGCTCCCACATCCGCATTCGTGTCAACCAGCCTGTGGGAGCTTATACACGTGTCTTAACGGCCGTTAATCCCCACATCGAAATTCATGATGATATTATCTACCTGCGTGATGATGCCATGGAGATGCGCCGTGATGTCTTAGTGATGTTGCTCAGAGCTGGCTTTGATGTGCTGCGGGTAGAGCATCGACGCATTTCCTTATCAGAAGTTTATCAAGAGGCAGTCCAATGACCCAAAGAATCACCGCCCTGACTGCCTACTTCATACGCAGTCTGACATTGTCAGTGACAGGCGTACTTTACATTATTTCTGGCATTGCTTTTTGGGTGATCATGTTTCCCCCTGGGCAAACCACCCCTGAACCGTCATATTACGTGCTGGTATTAGCCGCTTTTGGTACCGCCATCACATTTTTGGCAACACTCACCATATCATCCAAAGCCAATCAGGCCGCCAACGTGCCCTGGATTGTGCGTTTGCCCAGCCGTGTTGAATATCTAACGGCCGTTTTTCTAGCTTCAACAATCTTTACCCTGATACTGCAATTTTTTGTTGGCATCCTGGCTCTGTTTCGCGGCCCAGAATTACCCCTGGATGTCATCCTGCAAATTCCGCCAATCTGGATCTCACTGAATGTATTAACGGCCGTTCTTGCCCTCCACGCCACAGATTTTGTAGCCTCTGGTTGGTCTCGAGTCCACCTTTTTGGTCTCATTGCCCTATTCTTGTTTGGGCAAAGCCTGGGTACAGCCAGCAGCAACAGTTCATGGATCATTGTACGCCTCAATGCCCTCAGTAGAACCTTGCTCCGTGAGGGATATTACACCCTGGCAAATCCCCTCAACAACCTCTCCAACTGGCTGCAAAATGATGGCGCAGCTTCAATTAGCCATCTATTTGGGTTACCCTTTTGGCCTTTTCACGCCATTGCAGAGGCGGTAGTGGCCGAATCCTTCAATATGGCACAGGCATTAGCACCAGCCATCATATTGTTATATGCTACTTTGTTAGTCCTGTTAGCATCTGATTTATTTGCAACCAAAGATTTAGATTTAACCGAGTAAACTATGGAATGTTGGCACTGTGAAAGACCGGCTCACGCCACATGTAAATTTTGCGGACGCGCAGTCTGTAAAACCCACACCAAAGAAATGCCCTACATCATTCACACCTATCAAACCCATAAAGGTGAATACAAAGCCATCGCTGTCTCTGGGGCTGTGTGGTGTGGCGAATGCAAACCACAGCAAGATCCAATTACGCTCAAAAATATGGAATAAAGGAACGGGATGGGGAAATTCAACACCACACAAAAGGGCACAACTTATTTTCTGCCCAAGAAACTCATGTTGAGCCAAACACCAATGATTATACTTGGCGTGATCATCCTCTCCTGCTGGCTGTCAGCATGTGATTTACTTCCAGGAAGTGAAACACCAACGCCACAATCTAGCACACCCGAATCTGAAAGGACACAACCTGATACTGAAAGTTCACCAGATATTGTGAGCACACCAAACTTTGACCTTCCCGAACCCACCCTAAGCCCGCAACCAAGATTAAACATCTGGTTACCCCCAGAAATTGCCTCGCGCACAGAAGCCGGCTCTGTCATATTTTCCGATCAACTATTAGCCTTCAACAATACCAATCCAGACCTGATCATTACCGTTGAACAAAAAACAGTCAGTGGGCAAGGGGGTCTCTTAAACTATTTACGCACAGGCCAGACAGTAGCGCCTTCGATTTTGCCAGATTTGATTGCACTGCCCGTTCAGCAAATAAAGACTGTGTCTGATGAAGGTCTCATTTTCCCCCTTGAGGATGTTCTTGACCCCGCATCCCTTGAAAATCTTTACCCAGTTGCTCAGGCATGGAGTACCCACAATAATCACATCTTCGCTTATCCTTTTGCCATCACAGAACTCCCCTTGCTTGAATACAGCAGCAGTATCACAGAAACACCCCCTATCCAGTGGCAAACGTTCATAACCAATATGGAACGCACCCTGGTACTGCCAGCGGCCGGTAGCCCAGGAGCCAAATTGGCTCTTCAATTTTATTTACAAGCTGGCGGCACCTTAGAAAATGAGGCAGGACAAGCCGCGTTAGAGCTAGAACCGCTTACATTCGCTCTGCAACAAATTTATACGGCTCGTCAGAATGGCTTTATCCTGCCGCAAAGCAGCAATTTAAGCAGCATCGGCGAAGGACGCATTCTAGTGCAAAATGGCACAGCAGACTATGCTCTTTCCGCTTCAGATGAATTTCTCAAAGGGCGCACAGAGGATAGCTTGTTTAGTTTTGTGGCTATTCCAGGATCAGACGAGTCACCCACGCCCCTGGTGAGTGGTTGGGGTTGGGTCATTACCACATCCGATCCCACAAAAAAAGCCATCGCTGCTGATTTAATAACCACGCTGTCAGAACCAGAAAATCTAGGGGATTGGAGCTTAAATAGTAAAATTTTGCCCGCTAATCCCTTGGCATTTGCGCAGTGGCCCTCTGAAGATACGTTCACTGCATTTGCCAATCAGGCCTTATTACGAGCTAACACAATACCATTCACCAACAATAATACAATTATGAGAGTACTCGAAGATGCCGTTTTTGATGTGGTATCCCTATCAAAAACAGCAGAAGAAGCAGCAGCCTTCGCTGTGTCTGCTTTACAACCAGATTCTTAAGCAAGAAGTCCATGACTCCAAGATTCTCCAATTATAGAGAGCATATTGATGAATTAGTTCACGCTGCCCTGGCAGCAGTAGACCCGGCAACGGCCGTTTCTCGGCACCTTACCCGTCAAGACAACAAACTCATCATCAACCAAACCACCACGATAGACCTGGCACAGGGCAGACTCTTTCTAGTTAGTGCCGGAAAAGCCGCCCTGCCCATGTTGGATGCGGCGGCACACAAAGTCGGCGATGCCCTCACAGCAGCCATTGCCATCACAAAAGTTATTCCATCCCCCTACCAACCACCCCACCCTGCCATCCAAATCCATCAAGGCAGCCATCCCATTTCTGATGAAAAGAGCGTGTCAGCGACAACGGCCGTTCACAAATTCCTGCAGCAAACCACAGCCAACGATTTAGTGCTTTGCCTCATTTCAGGTGGCGCCTCAGCCCTGTTAACCAAACCACTCATCCCGCTAGCAGATTGGCAGGCACTCAATCAAGCCATGCTGGCCAGCGGCTGCACCATCAACGAATTCAACACCGTGCGCCGCCAACTCGATGCAGTCAAAGGGGGCGGTCTCAGCAGTTGGGCAGCCCCTAGCCGTACCATCAGCCTCATCTTGAGTGATGTTGTCGGCAATCCACTCGAGTTCATCGGCAGCGGCCCCACCGTACCCGGCACAGATACAGCCGCAGACGCCATGCAAGTGCTTCAGCAGTATGACATTGCCAAACAACTAGATAATGCAGCGTGGCAAGCGATTAGTAAACAGGTGATAGCGGGTCATGAACAGCCAACAGGGAACAGTGTAGCAGCGTCAGATCACGTCATCATTGGTGATGTACGGAAAGCGGCCGAAGCAGCTTTACATAAAGCACAAGAGCTAGGTTTCTCCAGCCAGCTTCTCACTGCACAGCTGGCAGGCGAAGCGCGAGAAGTAGGTCTTGTTACCGCAGCCATCGCCAAAGACACCCCGCCCAACCATTGCCTCATCCTGGGTGGCGAAACCACAGTCACCCTGCGCGGCCAAGGCAAAGGGGGACGCAGCTTGGAAACCGCGCTTTCCGCCGCCCTTGCCCTGGATGGCTGGCCCCATCGGGTCGTGGCCAGTTTCGCCACCGATGGAGAAGATGGCTCCACAGATGTCGCTGGCGCCGTCGTCACCGGCACCACCGTAGCTTCCGGCAAACCAGAAATCAATGCCATTGCCTACCTCAACCACAACGACAGTTACCATTATTTTCAGAAACTAGATGAGCAAGAAACAGCTCATACACTTATCAAAACCGGCTCCACCGGCACAAACGTCAATGATCTTGTCATTATCTTAACCTACCAAACCTAGTAAACAGTAAGCAGTGAACGGTAAACAGTAAGCACAGCACTGTTCACTGAAAAAGGAGACCCCATGTCTGTAAAATTCGGAACCGACGGCTGGCGTGCTGTCATCAGTGATACCTTTACATTCAACAATCTACGGCTA
>PDQY01000060.1 GCA_002746795.1 Chloroflexota bacterium
TTACCACCTGATTTACCATCAAGAACCTTAAACCCTCTTGAATGAACTTCTTTTGTGCGTTACATTAGCTGCATCCAACATTCTCACAAATGGTCTATCTATGGCAGAATGGAAGTTACATACTCGTATTTACCAAAAATATTTTATACTCTTGCCAATAATGACTGTCATTTTTGCGATCCTAAGTTTTCCTGGTCGAGACTCCATTGAAAACACTCAATTTATGCTGCTAACTTATGGTGAAGTTTTATCACCACCATTTGTAGGTTGGATTGCTACCAGATTATTATTGGGAGACCCCTATCGTGAAATGCTTTTTTGCTCCCCTACCCCTATTTGGCATCTTATCATTAAGAGACTCACGATATTATTTTCTGTAATTCTCTTTTCTTGGAGTGCGTTGCTGCTGTTTTTGTCCCCAGATCTATACCAAAATATTTCAATAGATTCCATAGGACAAATGTTTCTTGGTAGTTTATCGACCAATCTAGTTTTTATTGGTATTGGTACTTGGGGAGCCATTCGTTTTCGTAGTGCAGCAAGTGGAACTATTATTGTTGTCTCAATTTGGGCAATTGGTTTGCTTTTTGACTCCATGCTATTACAAATCTCGTTTGGTCACATAATTCATCCATTTCTAACGCTCAAAGCTCCTGATAGTGAATTCTGGATTGTTAATCTTATAACCCTCTGTTTTCTAACAACCCTATTGCTTTTCCTTTCTCACCGACTTGTTAAAAACGAGGAGCGGCTACTTCCAGTAGGTGAAGCAGAAGAAATCATATGACGAACACTCTTTTTATGTTACTTGTGGTGATTAAAACAGAAATTCAACTTTTCGTACGACGAACATCATTTTGGATATTTCTTCTATCCCTTTGCTTATTAACGATTGTAGCGGTATTCAGTTTGGATACACATCATTCCAGCAACTGGTTAGATGCAGTCATACGAATCGTAAACAATCTGGCATTTTACCAATTTGCGCTGATAGCAATATTGGTTGCACCTGCGGGTATACGCAATAGACATAAAATTGGAGATTGGTTATGGACAACTTCTCTACAATCCCCAATATTGGTTTTGGGGCAAATGATAGGATTAGCCTTATGTACATGCGTTGGGTTATTTGTATCATTGGGTCTTGCCTGGTTAATATTAACAGTTAAAGGATTAACTTCCTTATCCAACTTACCTGCTTTCTCTCTATTTTTCTTGATGCTGATGTTACCTATCACTTTGCTTGAACTAAGCATCGCATTTTCACTTACTTTTTCATTGGGAAGAGTTGCTCCAGCTATTCTGGTTGCCATTGTCCTAAGTTCTCTCGTATGGCTGGGCGTGTTAATGCCCACAGCATCATTATCTACTCCTCTCAACTATACCCTACTGACTCTTAATCTTGATCCTGTAGCAGGCTTTGGTGCTGAAAGCGGTTTTCTATCACCTCTTTTTAGTTTCTACTTAGCTTTTTCACTCTTCATCCTATTATTGTCTGTTTACGCCGGATCTAAAATAGATAACCGCAGTGGATGGAAACCGCAAAACAGGTGGTATATATTTAGTTTATTGCTTATAGCTGCTTCTTTTGCCTTGTTTTCATTTTATAGTTATCAATTATCAGTTGAAAGACGTACAGTACCCACACCTATTACTGCGCAAGTCAATACCTGGACAGTGCTCTCAAGTTCATCATCAGGCACAATCACTCATACTGGAATTGAAGTCGCAACCTTGCTCATGTTGCAAAATGAAAGCAACCAGGAACAAGCCAGTTTAATATTGTCTTTGAACACTGGTTTAGAAGTGTCAGAGGTCTTTGTAAACAACCGTCTTATCAATCCACGGCGTGTAGGCGAAACGATTCACTTAGATTTCCCAACAACTCCAGTGGGGCAAGGCGAATCGGTAACAATTAAAGTTTTGTATGATGGTGTCCCCCAGCTTCTGCGTGAGGACTATGCTTTGGTCAAAGATGTTAAAAACGGTACAAACCCAACAGCATTTCAGCAGCCAAACCTTACGTATTTAGATCGAAATATCATTTTTCTACAACGGGATGCCAATTGGTTGGTTTGGCCGTTATCATCAGGACCACACATTGCTACACAAGAAACAGAACTAACTTTAACGGTTTTGAGTAAACTGCCTACTGTCAGTTCAGGGCAAATTCTCGAGCAAAATCAATCTCAAACAACTTATTATTGGAGTAAGGATTTGCCATTATTTCTTGTTGCAGTAGGCCCCTACCATATCCATCACTCATCCAATAATGACATACTTATCCCCCCGTATAGCAATAATTATGATATTCAATATGGCGAATTAGCGCTTTCCTTACGACAGGCATTCCTGCGTAGGACAGGTGTAGATGGATTAAATGATCATGCACAAGCAGTGATCTTACCTTATACGCAACAAATTGTTATAAGTGATTCCATTATCGGCCTACCGTCAATAGGGAGAGTGGGAAACTGGCAAAATGGACAACAAGCAAATGGGCAGAAAATGATATTTGATATGGCTGCGAATTATAGCCGTGCCTGGTTGCTCGAACATGTTGCCTGGCATATGAGTGAACTGAACACAGAAGGACAACTTCGCAGTTCAATAACTATCTGCGGCCCACCAGATGAAAATGGGAAACAACAATGCGAGGTACGTGGCCTTGGAGGGGTGAATCCTCAAGCACCACAAGGAAGATTAATAGAAAAGGAAAATGATTCACCATTACTTCGAGCCTTAAGTATCTACTTAGGACAACTATTAGTTACAGATATTGTGGAGGACGGCGACCAATGGATGCTATCTTCTGAGCAGACTAACTCGGATAAGGCATTGGCGGTAAACAATTTACTGATTTCACAACATGAAGATTTCAATCAATGTCAAGCAAATGCCATTATATTAGCAATTGATCATATATATGATGATTCCGGAGAATCAACATTCACTCAAATGCTCAACACGTTAATTGAACAATACCCTATTGGCAGGGAACCAGTAACTGAAGATGCTTTTTGGTTAATTGCAGGTCAATTTACAAATGATATAGATGAATTACGTGAAGCAGAACTAGACTGTTTCAATCTTAAAGATTGAGATTGCTATCTCGCACTTTTTTGATTCATTTCATAACAAATGCTAGTTTCACATAATATTTTGAGAAGCAAAAAGTGGACAATTTATGATGAGCATTATTATTGAAAATCTATATAAAACTTACGCTAAGAATACGACTGCTCTACAGAATTTGACATTAGAAATCAATCCGGGAATGTTCGGATTACTAGGACCAAATGGAGCAGGCAAAACAACCTTAATGCGTATCATTTCTACACTTGTCCGCCCCACAAACGGTATTGTAAAAGTGAATGGTTATCAAGTAGATGATCCGAATGATAAGTGGGCTATCCGTGCCATGATAGGATATTTACCCCAAGAACTGGCGTTGTACAATGATCTGACCGCAAATGAATTCCTAGACTTTGTAGGGACGCTTAAAAAGATAGGGGATAGCCAGAAGAAGCGCAAACATATCCAACAGGTGTTGGAAACAACCAATTTAATTAATGTTGCTCACAAACGAATAAAAACTTATTCTGGTGGTATGAAACGCCGCGTAGGTATCGCTCAGGCGTTACTAGGTGATCCAGAAATCTTAATTGTAGATGAACCAACGGCAGGCCTCGATCCACAAGAGCGTGTCCGGTTCCGCAATTTATTGGTTCAACTGTCGTCTAATCGGTTGGTGCTGCTATCCTCTCATATTGTCGAAGATATCTCTTACACGTGTTCTCATGTAGCTGTCCTGAATCAAGGGAGTCTGTTGTTTAATGGTGATCCCAATAATTTACTTGAATGCGCAGAAGGTAAAGTATGGGAATTTGTAAGTCATGATTATCAACCTGATGCAAATGTGTTTATTGTTACAAATTTACAAACACCAGAAGGGCTAAAATATCGTGTTTTGTCTGATGAGCAACCATGTTCAACGGCCGTTACAATTAGACCAAATTTAGAAGATGGTTATTTATATCTCATCAGGAATTCACATGTCTAGCACGCATAGTTCATGCTGGGTTCACATGTCTGGCTAACAAAAAATACAACGAATAGAGCAACCATGAGCATCTCCCTTGAACCAATTACAGTTAGTGAAAACGGCCGTTTCCTGACCACAACCACCGGTAATCCATTTTTTTGGTTAGCCGATACCGCCTGGGAATTATTTCACCGTCTAGAAAAAGATGAAGCAGCCCTCTATTTAGAAACCCGCCGCGGCCAGGGTTTTAATGTGATTCAGGCCGTCATACTAGCCGAATCAGACGGTTTGTATACCCCCAATGCCAACGGCCATTTGCCTTTGCTCGGGAACGATCCCACACAGCCCAATGAACACTATTTTCGCCATGTGGATGACATCATTCACCTGGCTGCAGAAAAAGAACTTTATATCGGGCTTTTACCCACTTGGGGCGACAAAGTAAACGGTAACTTATGGGACACTGGCTCGGCAATTTTCAACGATAAAAACGCCCGCATCTATGGGCAATTCCTCGGACATCGCTATCGGGATGACACCAATATCTTGTGGATTCTAGGCGGGGATCACCCCACTCAAGGGTACGAATCAGTTTGGACAGCGATGGCAGCAGGGATTACTGAGGGATTGGGAAAACGGCCGTTTTGTACCTATCATCCTCGAGGTGGAGGCAGTTCGTCAGAGTGTCTACATGCGGCAAATTGGCTAGACATGAACATGTTGCAATCTGGTCATGTGTTGTTAGACGAACCAAATTGGGAGATGATAGCCGCTGATTATCAACGCCAGCCTATCAAGCCAGTCTTAGACGGCGAACCTTGTTATGAAGACCATCCCATCGACCCATTCTTAAGACAGTGGCAGCCAGAAAACGGCCGTTTTAATGATTATGACATACGTAAACAAGCCTACCGCGCCGTTTTTGCCGGGGCATGCGGGCACACCTATGGGCATCATGCAGTCTGGCAATTTTGGACACAACAACGAAAACCAATTAACTTCCCGACCCCCACCTGGGAAGAAGCCATCCTGAGACCAGGCGCAACACACATGATCCATCTCAAAAACCTAATACTGTCCCGCCCCTACTTAAATCGCATTCCCGCCCAAAACATACTCCTCAACTTACCCCCGATTCCCCCACCTGACAACAGCCAACATTTTCATCCGCTGCGCGCCGCCCATGCTTGTGCTACACGCAGCCAAGACCGCACCTACGCCCTCGTCTATTTCCCCCAGGCCAAACAAAGCCTAGAGATAGATTTAAGCTGCATATCAGGCCCAGTCAAAGCCTGGTGGTATGACCCTCGTACCGGCAAAGCACACGCCGCTGATAAACAAGTGCCGCAAACAGCCACCTTCACTTCACCTACTGCCGGGCCAGACTGGGTGTTAGTGCTAGATGATAAAACACAAGGCTTCTCACCACCAGGAAAACTAAAATAAGCAGCAGCTCCTTAAAATTGACATAGTGAAAGGGGTATTATACACTTATTTATGAAATATATTTCAAAGTCATAATTATGTTCAATAATGGCAATACCTAGGAACACCAATGGCTCGCCCCCCCCAGCAAATCGACTATCGTCTATTAGGCAAAGTCAGCCGCCTTTATTATGAAGACGGATATATGCAGCGAGAAATCGCCGAAAGACTACACCTCTCACGCCCTAAAGTATCGCGCCTGCTCAATCAAGCAAAAGAAGAAGGGCTAGTCCAAATCACCATCATTCCCCCCTCTAGCAGCTTCACTGAACTAGAAAGCGAACTAGAAACCAAATACAACCTGCAAGAGGTTGTCATTACAGAAGTAGAAGCCGAAGATCCTCAAGCCGCTGTCTCCCAAAAGATTGGGGCAGCAGCAGCAGAGTATTTGCACCGCACGCAACAAGACGGGGACATCATGGGAATTTCTTGGGGGACAACACTAAAGGCAATGGTAAATGCCCTTCAACCCAGCGAAACACGTCAAATCCAGATCGTGCAAATGATTGGCGGTCTAGGGGCACCCGAAGCAGAAATTCATGCCACAGCACTTTGCCAACGTATGGCACAAATCCTCAACGCCAAACTCACCCTTATCCCCGCGCCAGGCATTGTAGACAGTCAGGCAGTGAAACAAATCTTACAGGCAGACAGCCATGTGCAAGCAGCCTTTAACCTTTTTCCGGCAATTAACGTGGCGTATGTGGGCATTGGCGCCCCCACGCCAGACTCCGTCTTGATTAGCGACGGGTCAATTATCCAGGAATCTGAATTAGAAACATTGCTGCAATTAGGCGCAGTAGGTGACATCGCCCTGCGGTTCTTTGATAACATCGGAAATGCCGTCGTTTCAGAACTAGACGAGCGCGTCATTGGCATTACCCTGGCTGAGATAGCTCAAATAGAACGGGTAGTCGGGGTGACAGGCGGGCTGCAAAAAACAACCACCATTCAGGGAGCGCTGCAAGGCAGCTGGATCGACGTATTGATAACAGATCAGATAACAGCAAGTCAATTATTGCAGGAACATCTATGACAACTTACAGCCTAATTCGAGTCTTACTGATTGATGATCATCGTCAGGTTCACCAGGCTATTTCTACTATCTTGGCCACAGTAGATGACATTGAACTGGTAGGTCAGGGCAGTAATGGCCTAGAAGGAATCAATCTATGTGTAGAATTGAAACCAGACCTGGTGTTAATGGACGTAGTGATGCCAGTGATGGATGGGGTAGCAGCAACGGCCGTTATTCATGAGCAATTCCCCAACATCAAAATCCTGGTTCTCTCCAGTTTTCAAGATCATGAAAGCGTCTACGCCATGCTGCGCAACGGCGCGGCAGGGTATGTTACCAAAAGCGCACTCACCCACGAACTTGTTGATACTATCCGTACCACCCAAAAAGGCCAGGTAGTCCTGTCGCCAGAAGTTGCCGAGCGGCTGTGGCAACAAGATCCCATCCCCAAAGTTGAGCGCTTTCATCTAACCGATCGGGAATTGGAAGTATTGGTGTTAATGGCAGGTGGTCAAACCATGAATCAGATCGCGCAGGAACTAGTCATCAGCCCATCCACCGTCAAATTCCATATCAACAATATCCTTGCCAAATTGAGTGTAAAAACTCGTTCCGAAGCACTGATCGTAGCCGCCAAGAATAATTTGGTGTAATGAACACACGCATCAAAAAATACACCCATAGAGGATGACCCTTGTCGAAAAAACCTGGAAACAGAAAATAAATAATACGACAAAATTTTACATCATCGTCAATCCTTACCATCCCCTACCATTTTAGACAGGTCAGCATTGGTTAAAAACCCTCTTATTTGCCAGTATTATCAGGCAAATTATTTACGTACAATAAAAACATGAACCCACTGACCCAGTGCCACAAAAAGATACAAAGTCACTGCAAAAGAAATCTATGCGGTCTGTGGTTTCCACTACTCCTTTTATTCAGCCTGCTTTTAATAGGCCAAACCACTTGTTCCAGCTCCAATTCCCCCCTCCCCCCCCCATCTATTACCAGTGCCGCACAACCCAATCAAAGCACACAAACCCCAGTTCCTCACCCCGAAAAAACACCGCTCAATTGGATGGGACACTGGTATGGCGAAGACAAACGAGAAACATTAGTCCGAGATGTGGCCCAAGAGTTCGCCTTTCGCAATCAGGATATCGACATCACACTCAAGTTCTCTGCCGAAATCGTTGGAGAACGCAGCAAAGTTCTAACGGCCGCATACATCGCCAACATGATCCAGACCGGCAAGATCGAATGGGACATCGTTTGGATGGATGATCAAATCTATCAGATGGTTGGTGAAACATTAAAAGATCCCAATTGGGGCGAAAAATATCTAGTCAACATCGAAGAAGTTCCCGGATTTGCCCAGTCTCAAAAATCATTCATCATCGACGATCCAACCTATCGCAAACAAACAGGTGGCATCCTGGTTGGTCCGTATCTGGAAGGCTACTACTACGCCCTTTATTACAACGCTGACCTTGCCGAGAAAATCGGGGTGAAAATCAAAGCAGAAAACATGACATTCGACGATTTACTGGGATACGTGCAAGCTGTCGATACTTATAATCAGGCCAATGGCACGCACATCGCCACCTTTTATGAAGCGGCTGATTGGACCTCACTGGAAATCTTATTTCAAAATCTATTTAAATCAGAATTAGGTGATTTTGAAACTGCACGTGAAGAAATAGTCTCACCAGAAAAACAAGCCGCACTACTCAAAACCCTGCAAGCCTTCGAACAACTAGGCCAATATCATCCCCTCATAGAATCTCACGCTGAAAACGATTGGTTCATGACCCGAAATTTGGTCTTGGAAGATAAAGCCCTGTTCTACATCAATGGAACCTGGATGTATAGCCATTGGCAGGGTATCGATGAAGACAAAACATTTAAGATGATACCGGTTGAACTGCCTGTTTTTCAAGAAGTTGATTACTACTTGGGCGGGTATATTCCAACCTGGGCTATTATGAAAGATGCACCCCACCGAGAGGCAGCCATTAAGCTGATGATGTATTGGAGTACGCCAGAAGTAGCGGAAAAATGGGTACGGTATACCAAAAACCCGACTGGCATCAAAGGAAATGTAGCTTCTGCTGCCACAGGGGCAGATGTGTTTGACCAATTTCAAGCTACCATGGCAGAAAAGTATGGCGGCAATGTTCATTACGCAGCCAATGCAGGTTACATTTTCGGTACCATGAACAGTCAACTGCGCCCCGAACTAGAAGCCGGGCTGAGAGCATTGCTCACGGGTCAGGCAACTGCCCAGGAAATCTATAATCAGCTTATATCGGAAGCAAAAGAGTAAACAAACCATGATGAGCAAGATGAAAAGCTACACCCATAGTTTATTATTCAAGATAGCGCTTGGTGTTTTGTTAGTGATGCTGCTCATCTTGGCAGCGATGGGCGTTTCCTACAGCGTACGTTTTTCCAACGAACTGGATGCAGGTCTGGCACAGCAAATCAAAATTCCAGGACAGTTAATGTCTGAAGGGCTGCTGGATTATGCAACGGTTGGCGACCGGGACGTGATGGAAACATTGGCGGGCGAATCGCTGTTAGCAGCAGTGGTTGTCGGTGTAGACGGGGTGATTTATTACTCATTGGATGAAGCAGATGTAGGTGAAGGCATAACGGCCGTTACCACCCTGGAATCTTTGCCACCTTTAACCCAATCCATGACCACCAGCAAATCCTACAATACCGCGGATGGCGTTATCCATATTACCCCCATTCGCCTGGAAGACGGTAAACTCATCGGCTTTTTAGTCCTAAAAGCAGGCACCGCCCAACTGCAAAGCGCCAAACGCAATGTGATGGTCGTTTTCCTCATCGGTTCCATTCTAGGGCTGGTGTTAACAACCGTTATCATTCTGTGGCTCCTGCGCTCCATCGCCTTGCAAAAAATCAGCAACCTCGTCGAAGTCGTTGAGCATATTGAGGCTGGCGATTTAACAGCCCGCGTAGCAGGGAACATTTCTGCAGATGAAATCGGACAGTTACAAAGAGGCATCAATGCCATGGCCTCTGAGCTTGAAGAAACAGTCAATATGCTGGAATATCGCGTTCAGGAACGCACCCGAGACCTGCAAGTCGCCGCCGAAGTTTCCCGGCAAATCACCACTGTCCTAAATCTAGAAGACCTGCTTCCCGAATTGGTAGAAAAAACGCAAACCGCCTTCGACCTTTACTTTGTATCCATTTTCCTGTACGAGAAAGAAACCCAGCGTTTGGCCTTATCTGCCGGATCTGGCGAAGCAGGGCAGAAAATGCGGGCTGAAAACCAGGGATATTATCTCCAAACCCGCCCCAGCCTCGTGGCAAAAGCGGCCAGAGAACGCACCGCTATTATTATTAACGATGTTTCGCAAGAAGCAGATCGCGCTATGACCCCCTACCTGCCTAACACGCAATCAGAAGCTGTTCTGCCTATGACCATTGGCACTGGGCTAATAGGCGTCATGGACTTGCAATCTGAGCAAAAAGATCGGTTTGAAGCGGACGATGTAGAAATTCTCACAACCTTAGCAAAACAAATCGCAGTAGCTGTAAAAAACGCGCAGCTATACGAAGCCCAATTACACCTGGCAAAAGAACTGCGCGAAGCAGATTTAATGAAGAATCGGTTCCTGGCCAGCATGAGTCATGAATTACGCACACCGCTAAACGCCATCATTAACTTTACAGAAATGGTGTCCATGGGCATGGTGGGACCTGTCAACGAGGAACAAAAAGATTTACTGGAACAGTCATTGCAAAGTTCAGAACATCTACTTAAATTGATCAACGACGTGTTGGACATTAGCAAAATTCAAGCAGGCAAGCTGACCCTTTTTGTGGAAGAAAATGTCAATTTGTATCCAGAACTAGAAACGGCCGTTTCCATGATAGAACCCCTGCTGCATGACAAACCAGTCCAACTTGTGCTAGACATCGACGACAACCTCCCCCTGCTTTCAGGAGACAGACGCCGACTCCGGCAAATATTCCTCAACCTGCTCGCCAATGCCGCCAAATTTACAAACCAAGGCAGCATTACCTTCAGCGCCAAAAATCAAGGCGACCACCTGCTTTTTGCCGTGATAGATAGTGGCGCTGGCATTGCCCCAGAAATGCAAATACAAGTGTTTGAACCATTTATCCAAACCAGTGATGGCATAAAACATGCCGATGGCACCGGTTTAGGGCTGCCCATTACCAAAAGTTTAGTCGAAGCGCATGATGGTCAAATTTGGGTAGAAAGTGAATTAGGCGAAGGCTCATCCTTCTTTGTCATCTTACCCCTGACAACACCAGCGCTTACGGCAGAAGTAAACCTGCTGACCACATAATAAATCAGCAAAGATCTCAAAGTTGATAATGCCATGATCGAAACAAAATCTTACCTATATGTCGAAGATGATCCACGCAGTCGCCAAGTAATGGCCTTGATCATGACCAATGCCATGGGCGTAAAAAACCTAACAATGTTTGCAGACAGCACCAATTTTTTGGCGCGGGTCAAAGCATTGTCGCCACCTCCAGATGTCGTTTTACTAGACATCCAAATCGAACCATATGACGGATTTGAAGTACTGCAGCTATTGCGCCAAGATGCCGAAATGGCTCAGGTACGTGTCATTGCGCTGACAGCCAGCGTGATGAATGAAGAAGTAGAGCGTCTGCGTGCTGCAGGCTTTGACGGTGCCATCAGCAAACCGCTCAAAATAAACAATTTTCCCCAGCTAATGGCGCGTGTCGTCGCTGGTGAAAAAGTATGGCACATTGCTTGAATAAAAACGAGAGGGAAGAATGTGTGACCTTAAAGGAAAGCGTATTTTTATAGTAGAAGATAATGTGACAAATCTGGCCGTTTTTGCCACCACATTGCGTAACTATGGCGCCATCATCATCCAAGATGCGTGGAATACGGGAACTGTCAACATGCTGTGCCAAAATCTTCCTATTGATCTCGTCATCATCGATATCATGTTACGGAAAGGCATAACTGGTTACGATATATTTAACACCATGCAAGAACACGAGGAGCTAAAACATATCCCCGTGCTCGCTGTCAGTTCACTCGATCCTGAAACAGAAATACCCAAAGCGCAAGCCATCGGCATGGTAGGGTTTATAGGCAAACCCATCAGTATCAGGCATTTTCCTGACCAAGTTTCTGCCTGCATCCGCAAAGAAACAGTGTGGGAAGCAGGACGTTAATTTTTTTAATCCATTATTGAACAAATGTTCACTAACTATATTTATTTCTATAATAAGTGTGGCGAAAACACCCGTTTCTCGTCCACCACCTTAGCTACAACAGGAGAAAAACATGGAACACAAATATGCAGCAGTCGCCGTTCTTTTCGGCAACACCGCCGACCGTTACGTCATTCAGGGATATACAGAACCACGCACCTTTGACCAAATGCTGGCCGACGCCCAAAAAGTAGACGGCTTAACCGGCATCGAAGTCATCGGTGGCTGGCACATTAATGATGACAACCAGACAGAAGTAGTCCAGAAAATCCAGCACGCAGGCTTTGACCTCGCCTGTGTCATCCCAGAAATCTGGGCCAATCCCAAATGGGGGTGGGGCACGTTTGCTTCTACCGATCCCGGCATTCGCCGTGACGCCATCGACCGTGTCAAAGTGGCGATGGATTTGGCCGCCAGCACCGGCTGTAACCACGTCAGCCCCTGGTTCGGTCATGATGGCTGGGATTACATTTTCCAGATGGATTACCTCAAAGCATATGACTGGATCATTGAAGGATTGAGCGAATGCGCCGATCACAATCCCAATGTCAACATCTCAGTAGAATTCAAACCCAAAGAGCCACGAACCCACATCCTGGTAGCCAACACCGCCAAAACTCTGCTCCTTATCAACGAGGTCAACAAGCCCAACGTCGGCGTCAATTTAGATGTGGGTCATGCAAATATGGCGTATGAAACCCTGGCCGAATGTGTCGCTTTGCTAAAACGCTTCGGCGACAAACTCATGCACCTGCATCTCAACGACAACTATCGCTATTGGGACGATGACATGATTCCCGGCTCCGTCCATACCCTGGAATGGATTGAGTTCTTCTACTGGCTCAACAAAACAGGCTATGACAATTGGTACTCCTTAGATGTCTTCGCTTACCGTGAAAAAGACAAAGTAGCCGCTGCCCGCGAATCCATTGCCTGGCTGGAGGCGCTCTCCAAAGCATCACAACGCCTGGATCACGATGAAGTAACTGATGTCCTCCATTCTGGCGATGCTATGAAAGCACAAGCCATGGTGCGCAAAGCCCTATTCGGCTAAGAGGACTCTGATGCTTGCCGAAGAAATCAAACAACTCGCTATCAACACCATCGCCAGAGAAAGCGCCAGTGTGGCTCAACTTGAGAATCAAGTCGATGACAACTTTGTGGCAGTCGCCACAGCACTGTACGAATGCCAGGGAAAAGTTCTAGTAACAGGATCAGGAACTTCTCACGCCGTAGGGGCGCGGCTGGCTCACTTGCTCTCGTGCAGTGGCACACCCTCGCTGTTCATCCATCCCGGTGATAGCCAGCATGGCCTGGGTGGCGCAGTCAGCGCCAACGATGTGCTTATCGCCCTGTCCAAAGGCGGGCGCACCGTAGAAGTGAACTACCTTGCCGCCCTTGCCCAAAAAAGGGGAGCAGCAGTTATCGCTTTCACAGAAAAGCCCGAGTCCGAACTGGGGCAAATGAGCGACTACGTGCTGTGCGTTCAAGCTGCTGATGATGTAGACCCCTACGGTATGATCGCCACCGGTAGTTCGCTAACAAATTCCGCCATGGGCGATGCGCTATGTGTGGTCTTGCTCCGTATGCGCGGCTATACCCAAGAAAAGTTTGGCGAGACTCATCCAGGGGGAGCCGTCGGACACAAATTAGAAAACTTAGCAAAAGAGGAAGTGCATAAATGAAAACGGCCGTTTTCCGAGGACCTGGTAACTTAGCTGTAGAAGAAATGCCCACCCCCGCCGTGCCAACTGATGGCTTGCTGTTGAAAGTGATGGCGTGCGGCATTTGTGGTAGCGACCTACGCACCTATCAACATGGGATGCGCTCAGACAACAAATGGCAAATTTTAGGCCATGAACTCAATGGCGTAGTCGCCGAAGTCGGTGCAGAAATAACTGACTATCAAGTAGGCGACCGCTTAGCCGTTGCCGCCGATGTAAGCTGCCACGATTGCTATTACTGCGACCGTGCCCAGTACAACCTATGTGAAAACTGGAAGCTCATCGGCGCTCATTACCCCGGCGGCATGGCCGAATACATGCTTTTGCCAGTAGACATCCTGCGTCGCGGCATCGTCCATCGCATTCCTGATAACCTGTCCCACATCGAAGCAGCATTAGCCGAACCGATGGCCGGCATCCTCGCCAGTCACCACAATGTAGGCCTGGAATTAGGCGAAACCGTAGCCATTATCGGCGCCGGGCCCATCGGTTGTCTGCATGTGGAAATTGCCAAGGCACGCGGCGCACGGCCGTTTATCATCGAAATGAACCCGCAGCGATTAGAAGCCGCCAAAACATTGGGAGTAGAAGCCGCCATTTTGGCAGACGGACGAGATGTCATCGCTGAAATTCGGGCGCTCACCAGCGGCTATGGCGTAGATGTTGCCATCACAGCTGCCCCATCAGGTGTGGCGCAAACCCAGGCAGTACAGATGGTGCGCAAACGGGGTCGCGTGGTGCTCTATGGGGGCCTCCCCAAGACCAAACCCACCGCCGAACTGAATACCAACATCATCCACTACGACGAACTCACCGTCTTGGGTGCCTTCTCATACCATCCTCGCTTCCACCAACTGGCGCTAGAAATGTTGAGCCGCGGCCAAATTCAAACAGATAAAATCATCACCAATACCTACCCCCTGGATGATGTCGTCAAAGCATTTGAATCAGCCAAAGCAGGGCAGGAAATCAAGGCAATCATCACGCCAAACCAAAAAGCATAATTTTTTACACAAAGATAGAGAAAAGCTCGAAATAGATACGAATTCATATTCAATCTTTGGCCTTTAATCTTCGATCAATAACAGGAGCAAACCATGTTTGGTTTAGCAAAAGAATTAAAACAAATGGAAAAAGACAACCGGCGCATCAAAGCTGGCTTAGTAGGCGCCGGGCAAATGGGCACTGACATTGTCAGCCAGGTAGCACTAATGCCCACCCAGGATATTGTCATTACGGCCGATATTGATTTAAACCGAGCCTGTCAGGCGTATGAGATTGCAGGACATGATAAAGAAAGGATAACGGCCGTTTCTCTCCTGGATGCTGCCAACAAAGCCTTGCTCAACGACAAATTCGTCGCCACCAGCGACTACCGTCACGTCACCGACGTCGCCCAGGTCGAAGTAGTCATCGAATCAACCGGCAGCCCGGAAGTCGGGGCAAAAGCCTCCCTCCGCGCCATCCATCAGGGCAAACACGTTGTCGAAATGAACGTCGAAACCGATGTCACCATCGGCCCCCTGCTCAAATGGTACGCCGACCAATACGGCGTCATCTACACCGTTGGCGCCGGCGACGAACCTGCCGCCCTCTACGAACTCTTCGACTTTGCTACATCCTTAGGCCTTACCATCATTGCCGCTGGCAAAGGTAAAAACAACCCGCTAGACACCTCAGCTACCCCCGACGACCCTAAACTAGCCGCCGAAGCCAAACGGCGCGGCCTCACCCCAGAAATGCTCGTCGAATTCGTCGATGGCTCCAAAACACAAATCGAGATGGCCTGCATCGCCAACGCCACCGGCCTTGCTCCCGACATTCGCGGTATGCACGGCCCCAAAGTCAACATTTCAGAGATGAAAAAAGTCTTCGCTCTCAAAGAACAAGGCGGCATTCTAAACAAACCTGGTGTCGTCGATTACGTCATTGGCGATCTACAGCCTGGCGTCTTCCTGGTCTTCTCAACCGACAAACTGCGTCTGCGCCAATGCCTGGTGCTGCGCGACATGGGCGACGGCCCCAATTACATGCTGCTGCGCCCCTTCCATCTATGCAGCATGGAAATTCCCCTTTCAGTAGCCCAAGCTGCCGTGCAGAGACGCGCCACGATGGCACCACTGGATCACCTGACCGCTGAAGTCATGTCCGTGGCCAAAAAAGATTTGCAACCCGGCACAAAGCTAACCCGCATCGGGGGCAACACCCATTACGGCACAACCGAATGTGCCGACATTGCTAAAAAAATAGAAGCACTGCCACTTGGTTTAGCCGCAGGGGCAACATTACTCAACCCAGTGAAACAAGGCGATCCCATCCGTTACCGCGATGTGGTACTACGCCCCGACTCCACCGTCGCCGCCCTGCGCAAACTGCAAGATGCCTGGGTCGATGGCGAAATTAGCGAACACGATCTGCGCTTTGAACTTGATCGCATCGTCGCCGAAGAAACGTGAGTACAGCCAAAATCAAGAGGAGGTGATGCAGACAAAAAAGTAACAAAATAACCTTTTTAATAACTTATCAACTATTTTGAGGACAACGAGGAAACCCACAAGTTTCCCTAATTCATCAATCACATTGATGGAGGAGAATATAAAATGAAAAACCTTGTCAAACTATTGTTAACTTCACTGGTCATCATGCTGCTTATCGCAGCCTGCCAGCCGGGAGCGGAAGAAGCTGATACGCCTACCGCTGAAACTGAAAACACGGCGGCTGAAAGCAGTGACACCAGTGACACGCCCGCTCCTGCCGAAACAAATACCGAAGGCGAACTAGCCGATGAAAACCTCACCATTTGTTTTGCTTTCCAAGATTTAGAAACAGAATTTTGGGTAGCGGGGCACTTAGCCATCACGCAGACCTTGCGTGATCTAGGGGTGAACGTCATTGAAGTCAATGCCAATCAAGATGCAAACAGACAATTAGAGCAAGTACGGGACTGCATTGCTCAAGAAGTCGATGGCATAATCATCATCCCCCAAGATGGTGAAAGCGCTGTGACCATCGTCGGCGAGGCCAACGATGCCGGTATCCCCATTGGTGTCTTCAACCGTCCACCAGCAGATGATAGTAACCCCGCTTTGGTAATTGTGGCAGATAACGAAACAATTGCCCAACAAACCGTTGAATACATGGCCGAAGAAGCAAAAAATTTAGGCCGAAAAGTAACACCGCTCATCATGGTGGGTGATTTGGGCGATCCCAATGCTGTCGGCCGCCGTCAAGGTTTCTACAACGTCATCGAAGCCAATCCAGATTTGTTCAACGAAGTGATTGAAGTCCCCACTCAATGGGACGCCAACACCGGCTTAGCCAATCTGGAAGCAGCCATGCAAGCGAACCCAGAAGTAGACTTCATTTTCACCTCGTCGGATTTCCTCTATCCGCAAATCCGCTCCGTGTTGGAACCGATGGACAAGTGGGTACCGGTTGGCGAAGAAAACCATGTCATCATGGGTGGTCTAGACGGTGATTCCACAGCCTGCAACCTGATGAAAGATGGCTACGTGGACGCCACCGGTGTACAAGACCTCTTCTTTGAAGCAGATACTATCATGGAAACCATGTTGGCCTCTATAGCTGCTGGTGAAACGACTCCAGAAAACTGGATCGACGACCCCGGCTTTGCCCTCACTCTGGGTAACATCGGCGAACGTGAAATGGATATGTGGGGCTGTGTTTTGGCGGCTCAAGAAGCAGATGGCGCCACCACAGAAGAAGCTGTCGCCGACGTTTCAGAAATGGAAGTTAGCGATGATCTCGATGTTTGTTTTGCTTTCCAAGACCTGGAAACAGAATTCTGGGTAGCAGGACATCTGGCGATTACCAAAACTTTGGGTGATTTGGGTGTCAATGTGATCGAAGTGAATGCCAATCAGGATGCCAATCGCCAGTTAGAGCAAGTGCGAGACTGCATTGCTCAAGAAGTCGATGGCATAATCATCATCCCCCAAGATGGCGAAAGTGCCGTCACCATTGTCGGCGAAGCCAATGCTGCCGGGATTCCTATCGGTGTTTTCAATCGCCCACCAGCAGATGACAGCAATCCAGCCCTGGTTATCGTCGCCGATAACGAAACGATTGCCCAACAAACCGTTGAATACATGGCTGAAGAAGCACAAGCCTTAGGTCGAAAAGTAACGCCGCTTATCATGGTAGGTGACTTGGGCGACCCCAACGCTGTTGGCCGTCGTCAAGGTTTCTACAACGTCATCGAGGCCAATCCAGATCTGTTCAACGAAGTGATTGAAGTGCCCACTCAATGGGACGCCAACACTGGCTTAGCCAATCTGGAAGCGGCAATGCAAGCCAATCCAGAAGTAGACTTCCTTTTCACCTCGTCCGACTTCCTCTATCCGCAAATCCGTTCAGTCTTGGAGCCGATGGGCAAATGGGTGCCAAGCGGCGACGAGAATCATGTCATTATGGGTGGACTTGACGGCGACTCCACAGCTTGCAGTCTGATGAAAGAGGGGTATGTTGATGCTACTGGTGTGCAAGACCTCTTCTTTGAAGCAGACTCTATCATGGCTGCCATGCTGAAATCTATTTCATCTGGTGAAACTACGCCTGAGGAATGGATTGATGACCCAGGGTTTGCGCTGACTTTAGCCAACATGGGTGAACGAGAGATGGATATGTGGGGCTGTGTCTTGTTAGCACAACAATAATCAATTGAGTTATTGGTAACCAGTATTCAGTGTGCGGTGGATTGTGTAAACCGCACACTGTTCCCTGGTTCCTAACTGCTCTCACAGGAAGGTTTCCCTATGACATCTGAAACAAAAACTGTTCCCATACCCCATACATCTGGTTGGGAGCGCATTAAAGCCTGGACTCGTCGTATCTTGTTATCGGAGAACTTTGTGCTGTATCTCAGCATCGCTTATTTCTTGGTTCTCATTCCTTTTATTCCGCGCATTGCCAGCGGAAAAAATTTAGCCAATGTCTTCTCAAACATGTGGCCGCTACTGATCTTGGCTATCGGGCAAACCTTTGTTTTGTTATTGGCCGGTATTGATCTATCGCAAACATCTATCATGGCAATGGCGAGTGTGATTGGCGGCATTATCATGACCTCACAAGTGAATCCTGTGCTGTTTGAGAAAAGCCCGCTGTGGGGTGTTTTGCTCACTGAAGCGGGAGGGCCACTGGGCGGCAGTCCTTGGGCGGCGCCAGTTGGCATTTTGGCTATGGTTCTAGCCGGATCATTGATTGGGCTGCTCAATGGCATTTCGGTGGCTAAGTTTAAGATGCCCCCGTTTATGGTAACGCTGGTTTCAATGATTTTCTTCAGTGGTTTCGCCATTTATCTGACAAAATCTGAAAATGTCACGCATTTACCAGATGCGTATATTGCGATTGGCAAGGGACAAATTGGCTTTGTGCCTTACTCTTTTATATTGGCCGGTATATTGGCGCTGGTGGCTCACTTCTTGCTGACGCGCACGGTATTGGGCTATTGGTTTTATGGCGTGGGGCGCAACGTTAGAACGTCGCTGGTATCTGGGATTCCCACGGATCGGGTGATGATTTTAGCGTATGTGTTTAGCGGTTTTTGCGCGGCATTGGCGGCCGTTTTGTATTCAGCGCGGCTGGAAGGCGGCAGACCGACACTGGGGCAGAATTTGCTGCTGGATGTGATCGGC
>PDQY01000061.1 GCA_002746795.1 Chloroflexota bacterium
CTGGCTCTACATTGTGGCTGATGGCGTCGGCGGTGCAGATGCTGGCGAAGTTGCCAGCCAATTTGCCAGCCAACAAACCGTTAATCATTATCTTCAGGATTATTCGCAAGAAAATTGGGGACAAAGATTGATTGATGCCATGCAAGCGGCAAACACTGATTTACGGCGCATGGTAGCAGAACGAAACGACAACAGCCGGATGGCCACAACCATGGTTGCCGCTGTCATCAATGAACACAAGGCGTATATCGGCAATGTCGGAGACAGTCGAGGATACCTGTGGCGCCACGGGAATCTTGAACAAATTACACAAGACCAAAGTCTTGTTGCCAAACTATTAGAAGAAGGTGCCATCACAGAAGAGGAAGCTAAAAGTCATCCGCGCCGTAATGTCATTCTTTATAGCCTTGGCTCCGAACGTACTCCCAAAATAGATCTTTTTGAACGATTTCTTGAACCAGGAGATAAGCTTTTACTCTGCTCAGACGGGCTTACACGACACGTCCCAGATGCCGAATTGAATCATTTTCTGGCTCAAAATGATATTGAACAGTCGGTTAATCAGCTCATCGACCTGGCAAATAACCGAGGTGGTCAAGATAACATCACCGTGACCATTATCGACTATCTAGGAAAACCCTCTTTGCCAGCCATGCCCCAAGCCCTACCTGACAAAGACACCTTTCATGAGCAAACGGCCGTTTCCATCCCAGCCCAGTCATCCTCCAAGAGCCTTTGGGGACTTACACTCATATTAACAGTGATACAAACCTTCTTGATCATCTTTTTATGGGCATGGTTATTTGCCTAAAAATCCATCTCTTAGATTGCTAAACGGCCGTTTTGCCTCACCAACTCCCATTGACAAGATAAGTGCGTATCCATAAACAAGTTACAGAATTGATAGCTGCGCTTCATCCGTTCCTAAGAAACCAAACACGACCTGTTGTCAGCGACATTGCACAGTCGATGATTTTATCTCATGACACAACTAATGATCTGTCAGACAGACAGGTTTGTCAAAAAAAGGTGAAACAGATATGACAGACAAACTTCGTATTTTACCCCTGGGCGGTCTCGGTGAAATTGGTAAAAACATGACCGTCATCGAATATGGTGAACAGATTCTCATCATTGATGCAGGCATCATGTTCCCCGAAAACGACATGCTAGGCATAGACTTGATCATCCCTGATTTCAAGTATCTCATGGACAAACTCGACAAAATCGTGGCTGTCCTGGTTACACACGCCCATGAAGACCATATCGGGGCTCTCCCCCACTTGATGGAATACGTCGATGCGCCAATTTACGCCACCCCACTAACCGCTGGCTTGATTGAAGTCAAACTGCGCCGCCTGAGCGACCGCGTTGATTTACGCACCATTGAAGCAGGGGACGTCCTGCACATCGGCTCCTTCAAAGTTGAACCATTCCATGTGGCTCACAGCATCCCAGACTGCGTCGGTTTCGGGATTACCACCCCCGTGGGTCTCATCGTGCATACAGGCGACTACAAATTCGACCATACCCCTGCGGATGGCTGGCCGCCAGATTTTTCCAAATTAGCTGAATTTTCTGAACGCGGTGCCCTGGCTCTTTTAGCCGACAGCACCAACGCCGACCGTCCCGGCTGGACCCCATCAGAAACGGTCGTCGGTGAAGCCTTCGACAAATTGTTCCGCGAAGCAAAAGGGCGCATTATTGTGGCCACCTTTGCATCCCTCATCTCCCGTATCCAGCAAGTGGCTGACATGGCCAAGAAATATGGCCGCAAATTAGCAATCACCGGTCGCTCCATGCGTGAAAACACCAAAATGGCGCGTCGTCTCGGTTACCTGGACATTGACGATGAGATGCTCATCGACATTACTGATTCAGGTAATTATCCCGATAGCCAGGTAGTTATCATGGCTACCGGCTCGCAGGGTGAACCTTCGGCTGTGATGGGACGGCTTGCCAGCGGGCGGCACAATCGTTTGCGCGTGCATGAAGGAGATACAATTGTCTTCTCTGCACATCCCATTCCTGGCAACGAAGAGGTCGTCTTCCGCACCATCAACCGCCTCTTCCAACGTGGAGCCAACGTGCTGTACGAACGGGTTGCTGACGTACACGTTTCCGGCCATGCCAGCCGTGAAGAGATGAAACTGCTCATCAACATCATCCGTCCGCAATTCTTGATTCCCGTTCATGGGGAGCTGCGCCATCTCAAACAACATGGCGAGCTCGCCAAACAACTTGGCATCCCTGCGGAAAATATTGCCGTTGTAGAAAATGGCACACCGATGAGCCTGGATGAACACAGCCTCACCATTCATGAACGACTGCCAGGCGGTTACGTCTTTGTCGATGGCTCGGCTGTGGGGGAAACGGGCTGGTCAACGGTGCGACAGCGCGAACGTTTAGCCGAAAATGGCTTTTTTCTCGTTGTCACCAGTGTCGATCATCAAGGCAATGTCATCGGCCAGCCAGAAATCATCTCGCAAGGCATGGCAAATATAGATGATGAAGATCTGATCCTCGGTGCAGAAGAAACGCTGGCCAGTGTCGTTAACCAACAAGCGGGCAACCTGGAAGAGTTAGAGAAGAAGATCGAAAAAGCGTTGAGCCGTTATTGGTATGATGAAACTCGGAAACGGCCGTTTATCAAGGTAATTCTGAAATAAAAAAACTGGAGCGTGGAGCGGTTTCGTATTGCTGACTGATCTGCGCCCGGAAGGAACAGCAGCTAAAAATTGGATCATCAAGGAGCCGACATGGCACAGCGGAAACCGAGATTAGACTGGTTCACCAGCGGATCGAAGTTGGCGCGGGCAGCAGGAGCCACTTCATCCGCAGTGGAGAGCCAGGAGCCTCCCCGGAACACTTTAAATTCCCCTTCTGGCGGCCCCATGGGATTGGTGTCAGACCCTTCTCGGTAGTAACGGAAGGCGTACCAATCACTGACCCACTCCATGACGTTCCCTGCCATATCATACGCGCCAATGGGAGAACGGCCGTTACCATACATCCCTACCGGCGCGGCAAAACGATAGCCATCATCTGAATCTACATCCCGTTCAGATGAGTTGCAGTTCACATCACAAAAGTTGAGCTTTTCCCCATCAAAAACATCGCCCCAAGGATAGGCAAATTTGGTGCGAGTGGCCGGGTCAAACGAGGCCGCTTTTTCCCATTCTGCTTCCGATGGCAGGCGGACGCCACGCCATTGGCAAAACGTTTCAGCATCATACCAGCTAACAAAAATCACAGGATAATCGTCGAAATTGGGATCGCCATAGTAATTTTCAGCCGTGTCAAGCGGGCGGCGGCACTCACCTGCATCCACACACTCTGCATACTGCGCCACCGTCACTTCCGTTTCGTCAATGAAGTAAGCATCAAGCTCGATGGGACGGGCTGGCTGCTCATCCCGTTCACCATCCTCCAGCCCCATCACTGAAAGGCCGGATGGCACATACAACATGCGATTCCCCAGATCGGTGATGATGGGTTTGGGCGTAGCGGTGGGCAAATCTGTGGGACGCGGCAGTGGCGTTGGCGTCGGCGCAATCTGCGTCAGGGCCGCAATCACCGCTGATTCAACTGTGGCTGTCGCTTCAACTTCAGTGACTGGTTCTTCTTCGTTGTTGAGGTTCAACGCAATACCTATGCCAATGATGACGGCAAGCACCGGGATAAGCCCGATGAGAGCCCATAATGTCTTCCTTTCGATTTGACGGCGTGGGCGACGTACCACAGGGCTCGGTATGGGTGCGGTGACAACGGGATCGGGCGTGCGCCGCAGATCACTGGACTCTGGCAGTGAATAGCCTAACGGCCGTTCTAGAGCCTTCTTGAAATCTGCCACAGATTCATACCGGGCATCTGCTCGCAAACTCATGGCGCGGCTAGCAACCAATGAGAGGTACGGCTCCACATTGGGATTCACTTCTCGAGCGGGAATCAAATCTGTGAGGCCGCTTTCGCGGCTCAACGCTTTGGGAGGCAGTTCACGGGTCAGCAGCGTGTACAGGGTCGCTCCCAAACTATAAATATCAGCGGCGGCAGTGAGTGTGGCTTGGTTTAGTTGCTCTGGTGGGGAAAAACGGCCGTTATCCACAACCCCCAACCCTGGCACCTGCCCCCCCACCAACTTAATTTCGCCAGCAGGGGTAAGCCGGATATTGGCCGGCTTGAGATTCAAATGGAGAGTATCATGCTCATGAAGATAAGCCAGCGGCACGCAAACAGCTTGCAGCCAGCCAATAATCAAGTCTGAGGGGAATGAGCCGTACTGCGCCAGGAGTTGGCCTAGATCGACACCAGCCACATACTCACTGACCAGGTATTGACCCACATCTTCCAGGGCAAAATGATCCAGCACAGCCGCCAACTGCTCATGCTGCAAATCACTTAATTGGCGTGCCCCCGCCCGAAATGCCTTCTGCGTTTCAAGCGACGCATCCAACAACTCCTTAATCGCTACTTGTCGTTCCGCGTGAATATCATACGCTTGATACGTGCAGCCATAAGCACCCTGCCCCAGCAAGCTGACAATGCGATAACGTTCGTTGAGGAGTTCCCCCGGTAATAAAGGCATATTATTGACGGAGGACGAAGGATAAATGCCCCACGCTTGCATCCGTGGTCGTTTGTCCTTCGTCACAAATTTCTTTAGGCATCAAAATGCAGCATCACTTCTTCAAGCGTTTCCACGTTTCCAACCATTGTAACTTTATCACCAACTGTCAATTTAGTGTAACCGTGGGAAATGATACGCTCCCCGTTACGCTGCACCGAAAGAATGAGTACGTCCAACGGCAAGCGTAAATCTCGTAATGAGATACCATCTAAATCAGAATTACGCAGTTCAATATCGACAATATCCTGCTCTTCCTGCATCCCCAACAGCAAAGAGGTGCCAGCCGGCGCCCGCACAAAATGATCAAGCAGACTGACAACGGCCGTTCGCGGTTCCACCACCAGCACCCCCAGCTCATGGAATCTGTCAAAATTGGCGCGATCTTTGAGCCGAGTGACAATAGTGTCTGTGCCATACGTTTCATACACCAGCTCGCAGATGGCATAATTTTCCTCATCAGACAACATCGTCACAATGGCATCAGCTTCTGACATCTGGATAGCATTCAAACACGCCACAGTCACCTCAGGCATCAACTCAATGGTGAGTTCAGGCTTATCAACCCCTTCTAGCTCTGATGGTTCACGGCAAACCATTTTCACCTGCCAATCATGCGCCATTAACTGCCGAGCTAAAGAAACTGCTTGCGGCCTTAAACCAAAGATAACCGCATTGCGCGTGCCCCTAAATTCATGTGGATCTGCCCGATCATGCGCTTCACCAATGAGATTGATGGCGTATTTAAAGAAAATAGGCCCCACAATTTCATTGAGCACCACCAAAGAAATAATCATAGTTGCCAAAGCTGAACCCCAAGGTGGAAATTCCACAGCCACTTCTTTAGACAAACCAATGGCCACACCAGCCTGAGTCACAAACCCCATCCACCACATCTTGTTACGCGCCATCGGTTCACGAGCCAAAACGCCACCAGCGAAGGAACCGGCAAAAATACCCGCCAATCGCACAAAAAACAGTGCCAAAGCAATGGGCCAGGTTTGCATCAGGACATCTAATTCCAAAGAAGCGCCGGTCAGGGTAAAGAAGATAATGTAAATCAACGGACCCGTTTCGTGAATGATTTTGCTAAATTCAGTTCTATAACGACTGGTATTCGTCACCACAAAACTGGCAATCATGCATAGCAAAATTGGCTCTAAAAAGATCTCAAATGACAAGAACTCGTGAGTCAAATGCCTGAGCTGCTCCGAAAAAACAAATACGCCTAGACCAATTGCCAGGATGGTGAGCACCTTCCATCGGCGGTTCAGGTTCCACGATAAAACAAAGTGCAAAAGTTTGCCCAGCAGGTACCCTACCCCCAATGACAAGGCAAATTCTCCCAACAATAAAAGCGCAAACTTCAGATCAAAACCTAAGTTGGCAATCAACACGTCTGCCATCGATGTGGTAAAAGCAAAAAGGAAGATAACAACCACATCCATGATAACGGTCACGCCCAACACCGTCTTGGTAAAAGGACCTTTTGCCCGCAGTTCATTGAGAATGGCAATAGCCGAAGAAGGTGAGCGTGCCACCAAAATGGCTCCAATCAGCAACGCCACTGCGAAGCTGGCTGCCGGGGACATGTTTTGCATAAACGGGATATAACGGCTTAAAAAGAAGAAAATCGCCGCAGTGCTCAAAGAAAAGGTGAGAATCACCAAACCTAACGTGATCCAGGCAATGCTCTTTAACCGACCTCGCAGCTCTTGCACATAAAGCTCACTACCGGCAGCAAAGGCAATAAATGCTAATGAGATTTCATCAATGACACGCAGGTTCTCAACCGCTTCATGTGTGATCAATTTGAGGCCAAATGGCCCAGCAACGATTCCCGTAAACAAGAAACCTGTAATAAGCGGCAGCTTAAATCGTCTAAAAAATTGCCCAATTTGTTTTGAGGACAAAGCAATAACGATGAAACGGGCGATAAATACAAATACGTTGATAAAGTTTTCCATAGACCAGTATTACGCAGGCAATCGGCAGATTCTCACTTTGTAGATTGTTGAAAACCTGTTGCGGTTGACCTATGTGCGCATCCATAAACAAGTTACGGAATTGATGGATGCGCTTCAAGTAACCTTCCTCCCTGAAAAACGGGGACTAGTTTTTAGACGGTCACTACGCCTCAAAGCGGAGCATAACTTCTGCCACCTTGTCCATTTTTCCAACAACAGTCACTTTGTCGCCAAGTTTCAGGCGGGTGTAGCCATGCGTGATAAGCGATTGCTTATCCCGCTGCACAGACAAAATAAGAACATCCAAAGGCAGACGTAAATCACGGATGGTAATGTTGTTTAATTCAGGATTTTGTAGCTCAATATCGACAATATCTTGTGTTTCTTGCATCCCCAACAGCAAGGAAGTCCCGGCGGGTGCGCGCACAAAATGTTCAAGGAGACTGACAACGGCCGTTCTCGGTTCCACCACCAGCACACCCAATTGGTTAAACTTGTCATAGTTGGCGCGATCATGCAAGCGCGCTACCATCGTTTCAGTGCCAAAGTGTTCATACACCATTTCGCATACCTGATAGTTTTCCTCATCAGATTGCATCGTCACCACCGCATCAGCCTCTGCCATGCCCAACTCGCGCAATCCTGCCACCGTCAGTTCAGGCATATAGACCACATTCAAATCAGGCACATCCATTTCATCCATTTGCTTTGGCAGCATACACAACATTTTCACATGCCAATTATGCTGAAGTAACTGCCGCGCCAAGGAAACAGACTGTGGTCTGAGACCAAAAATAATGGCATCTCGAACGCCGCTAAATTCAGGAGTTTCATGCTTGGCATGCGCCTCACCCACGCGCAAAATCGCGCTTTTGAAGGTGATCGGCCCTACAATTTCATTAAGCACCACCACCGCAATAATCATCGTGGCAAATGCTTCTCCCCAGCCAGCAAACTCAACGCCTACTTCCTTAGCCAGCCCCAAAGCCACGCCAGCTTGCGTCACTAACACCATCCAACGCAAGCGATTATGTTTCATGGGTTCGCCAGCCGCTGCACCACCAATCATCGACCCTATGAAAATTGAGAAGATACGGACACCAAACACAGCCAAAGCAATCAACCACACATCGGCTAACACATCCAGCTTCAACTCTGCCCCAACCAATGTGAAAAAGGCAATGTAAACCAGTGACCCTGTTTCGTGGAGCAAATGAGAAAATTCCGAACGGTAGGATGACCAATTATTAACGATGAAACTGGCCACCATACAAATCAACAAGGGCTCCAACAAAATCTCAAATGGCAAATGGGTATGGGTATAATCGCGCACAAAGGAGGAAAGCAGATAAACACTATACCCTAACAAAAGAATCAAGCCCGCTTTCACCCAACGACGAGTATTGATGCGTAAAATCAATTCCAACAGTTTGCTATACACATATGCCACGGCCAGCGAAAGCACCAATTCAAATAGTAACAGCAAAATCAAGCCGATATGAAGTCCAACATCGGTCAGAACAGCATCAGCGACCGAGGCTGCCAAGGCAAACATGAAAATCACAACCACATCAGAGATGACGGTTACGCCCAAGGCAATCTGCGTAAACGAACCTTTGGCACGTAGTTCGTTGATCACTGCAATTGCGACGGACGGGGAACGAGCCACCATAATGGAAGCGGCTAAAAAAGCGACTGCGGCACGTTCTACTGTGCCCATACTGGACATGAATGGCACCCAGGTGGACATGAAAAAGATAGCACCCGTCCCCAATATCAGGGTGGTTATCACCAGCGAAGCGGTAATCCAGCCAATGCTGCGCAGTTTGCCACGCAGTTCTGGCAAGTACAATTCTGAACCAGCGGCAAAGGCGATAAAAGCGAGGGCAAACTCTTCAATAAACCGTAAGGAATCCAATGACTCTGAGGAGAAGATACCGAGGACAAAGGGACCCGACACCACACCAGCCACCAGGAAGCCGCTAATTTTAGGCAAATTAAACCGCCCAAAAAACTGTCCAAATCGTTGTGAAGCTAGAGCTATAACCAAAAATGTGAGTAAGATAAGGATGAGTTCTCGCATGTTTTCCATAATTTTTCTTTGTATGTCTCCTGCTAGATTGGTTCAATTGAGTTAAGTGCGCGTGTCCATGATCACTTTGCCATCTTTGGGGGCAGTTTTGCATTTTTTTTGCCACTTACTCGACATGATTGAGGCATCAACCACTGCCCAAAGTGTACAAGATGTTATAATCTTGGGCGAATTTGAGCGGGATTGGAAGCGGAGATTTGGAGATTCAACGGTTAAAAAGGTGGATTTATGACAAACGGGAAACGCAAACAAAACCTGACTGACGCCTTATGGAAAATTTATCGGCGGGCAGAACGGCCGTTACCGTGGCATAAACACGACGGCAATCTACCCTGGCACGACCCCGTGTTTTCTAAACGTATGCTGCGCGAACACCTGGATCAATCCCACGGGGCAGCCTCACGCACAGGAGCAGAGCGCACAGCTCAACTGAATTGGATGTGGCAAAAATTAGCCTTGCAACCAGGCAGCACCCTCTATGACATGACATGCGGGCCTGGCTTGTATGCCATACCGCTGGCACAGCGCGGCTGTCGCGTTACTGGTGTAGATTTCAGCCCAGCCTCCGTGCGCTATGCCCGCGAACTGGCCGCTCAAAAAGGTGTCAGCGAGACATGCCAAATCGTTGAGCAAGACATCCGTGAGGCTGATTACACAGGAGCTGATTTCGATGCCGCCATCTTCCTTTACGGACAGCTGGCCGTCTTTCCCCGCGAGGAAGCCCAGCAGCTGTTGCAGCAAGCCGCAGATAGTTTGAGGGATAACGGCCGTTTACTCATCGAATTACTTAACCAAGAACACGTAGACAAAGAAAACACCAATTGGTGGTACACAGACGACACCGGCTTGTGGGGCGATGCTCCCTTCCTCCACCTGGGCGAGCGCTTCTGGGACGCCGACACCCAATGCTCCACCGAACGCTTCCACATCCTCCACCTGGAAAGTGGCAAACTCGACGAAATCACCCTCAGCGACCAAACCTACGCCATCGACGACATGACAACCCTACTCCAAGCGGCTGGCTTCAGCACAATCTCCGTCTATAAAGCCTGGGATGGCTTACCTTTTTATGATGCAGAAGAATGGGTAGTGTATATCGCTGAAAAACCTGGCAGGCAGTAAGCCACGCACAGTTGACTGAAAATAGTTCACTTTTCATCACGGCGGAGGCTGGAAATAAAACCGAGGAAAAGCCCCACAGCCAGGCCGATAAAGCCAAAGCCCACTTGTTTTGCTTTTTGACGGGCGGGCGAATCGCCTGGTTCGGGGATATAAAAAGGTTCTGGAAGATAAGCAGGCAATTCTTCAAACCCCGGTTCGGTCTCTGGTTGATAGCTACTACTCACCCGTTCCCGACGGATGGCAACCGCATTATCAGCAGGGACAACTTTAGAGCCATAACGGTCAGCATATACTTTTGTAAACTCAGCACCATAGAAGAAAATCTGCGCCGAATAATAAATCCACAGCAAGACGACAACAAGCGACCCGGCTGCGCCATACGCTGAAGCGACCCCGCTGAGCTGCAAAAACATACTGATAGCATAATTACCTAACGCAAAGAGAACGGCCGTTACCACTGCTCCCAACCACACATCCCGCCAGGCCACCTTCGCATCCGGCAAAGCCTTAAAGATAATAGCAAAAGCAATCGCAGGCACCGCCCAAGACAAAATGAACAAAATCAAGGCGTTATCAAACTCCCCCATCATCTCAGGGAATAGCTGCATAAGGATTTGATCCAATGCCCTCAGCACCGCGTTCAACACAAAAGCCACCACAAACAAAAAGCCAACACCCAACACCAGCAATGATGCCAATCCGCGTGTTTTAATGAAATATACAACCCCAGACAAACCGGTGGGCAATTCTGGCTCCATGCCCCAAATGGTGTTGAGCGCTCGTTTGAGATGATTAAAAACGCCAGTAGCCCCCCAAAGCAAAATAGCCGTACTCACGATAGTCGCCCATAGGCTAGACGTATCTTGTGCATTCTGTGACAAAATGCCTTCCACAAAAGGATATATATCAGGAATCAGCTCACCCACATAACTCAAAATCATTTCTTGTACATTGGCTTCCTGTAAAATCCGGCTGGCGATAGCAAACGCCAACACCAACAACGGCATCAAAGAAAAAATAGTGTAATAAGCCAAAGCAGCCGCCAATATCGACGCCTTATCTTCTGACCAGCGTATACCAGCATCACGGAGTAATTCAAAAACTGCTTTCAAAATCTTCATCGTTCTATGTGCGCATCCATAAATAAGTGACAGAATTGATGAACGCGTTTCAAGTGACCTTTATCCCGGACAAACAGAGATTAATTTTGAGACAGTCACTATGCATCCCGATGATTGTATTGCGCCCGGTAAATCTGGCAACTTACCATTTCTACTCTCTGCGTTTCAACAAATTCTGCAAAGCAGACTGCGCATCGGGGAAAGTGAAATTGAAACCAGCTTCTTGCAAACGTTTGGGAACAGCACAACGGCCGTTTAGCACCAAATCCGCCGCTTCTCCTAATAAAAGTTTCATGCCAAAAGCAGGCGCAGGCAAGTAAGAAGGACGCCTGATGATTCGCCCAATAAGTTTGCTAAATTCCCGGTAGCGCACCGGCTCAGGGGCGCACAGATTGTAGGGGCCGCTGGCGTCTTCATTCTCCAGCAAAAAGCGGATAGCCCGCACCGCATCCTCCATGTGAATCCAGGACAACCACTGCTTGCCGCTACCAACCGGCCCTCCGGCAAAAAACTTAAACGGCAAAAGTATCGTACCAAGCGACCCGCCATCTTTAGCCAGCACCACACCAGTGCGCAAGATCACACGGCGTACCCCCATTTGCTCAACTGGCGCCGTTGAGTTTTCCCAAGGAATCGTCACTCTAGCTAAAAAACTATCATTGCCCGCTGGCGACTCTTCCGTAACTTCACCTTCTGGCACATTGCCGTAAAAGTCAATGCCTGACGACTGAATCACGAGTTTAGGCTTGTTTTCCACGGCGCCAACCGCGTCCACAACAGCATGGCCAGCATCTGTGCGGCTTTTGATGATGCGTGCCTTGCGCTCTTTCGTCCAGCGAGCCGGGAAAATACCAGAACCAGCAATGTTTTCACCAGCCAAATTGACAAGGGCATCAGCACCATCGGCTAAATATCCCCAGGAAACGGCCGTTTTCCCATCCCACTTCTCCGCACGCACCCCAGTAGGTAAATTTTTGCCTGCAGGATTTCGGCTCAGCACAATCACCTCATGCCCATCTCTCACCAGACCCTTTGCTAACTCCGTGCCTATCAGACCAGTACCACCTGTGATGATAACTTTCATAATTCTCACCCTAAAAATAACGAGGATTAAAGAGTTTGAGTATTGTTCAATCCCCAAACCACCTAATCCCCGCTCCCATTTTTTTCATCACAAAACGACTCATGCCACTTGAGCCAACCACTCCCTAACCGGCCCATCCAGGTATTTGTCAGCTCCCTGCCGGTATGCGGCTAAATACGATGTCATGGCATCAGCTGGCATGCGATAATGAAAATTGCTGAGCAAACCATGAACCCACTCAATATTAGCCGTTAACAAAGCCATATTGCCCAACGTCAGCGCCGCCACAATATTGTCGCCTAAATCACGGTTGGCATTTTCGAGATACTTCAAAGAGATCTGTGACTTACTCAAGGCCATCAGCACCTCTACTTCAAGCAGCGCCCGGTTCATCATGAATTGATTCAAGGCCGTTTGGTAAACGGGCGACACCGCCGCCACAGGATGTATGGGTTGGTCTACGACCATAATTTGCTCCACCAACTGCGGCACAGCCTGCAAATCATTGCCCAAAAAATAGCCAGGCACATGTTCCACAGTTTGGGGAATCGCCGTAAACACGCCCCCCCCATACGCCATCGGCAAAGATTTCTCTTGTGCAAACTGCGCTATAGCCAACAACTTCCCAGCCGTGTGCAAAGTTTGGGCTGTGACAATCAACACCAGAGGTTTGATACTCTCAACAGCCATTTCCAAGGTATCAACAGGCACATTGGCTCCCAAATAAATCACATGCCAGCCACGATAACGCAGCAACAGGGTAAGCAAGAGCGCACTAAAAGTATGTTGTTCTTCTGGCGCACAAGCAATGAGAAAACGGCCGTTCTTCGTTGGCGGAGGAGCGGCATTGAGCAAAGCTTCCAGTTGACGAACAGCTTGCGAAGAAGCAAAATGCTCCTGCTGCACAGAAATCCGACCCTCATACCAACCAACCCCCACCTCCACCAAACCCTTTTGTAATAACTCAATACAAACAAGTTGAATAGGAAACAAAGCAAACGCCTGAGTCAGCGCTTGCCTGGCACGAAATTCATTAAATTGCAAACACGCCTCAATCCACAACTGCCGCAAGTCAGAAATCGTCTCCCCTTCAATAACAGGCCACTCTGGTTTCACCTCTGCCAACGAATCCAATGGCGATTCACCCTCTGCTTCCAATTTGTTCCACAAATCCACGGCACGGCTGATACTCAAGCCTTCCGCCTGACGCGCCAACAACCACTTGAGCATATCAATATCATACTGCGAATAGAGCCGGTGTCCACCCGGCGTTCGTTTTGGCTGGGGCAAACCATATCGTCGTTCCCAAGCGCGTAATGTATCTGGTTTAATCCCGGTTTCCTGGACAACTGCTTTCAAATTAAAAGTGGGCGTAGTATCTGGATTCGACAAATTCAACCTCGATTTATTGACGTTATGGCATATTGTTGCAAAATTTTGGGCACAACTATTCTAACACAGTTGTTTAGGTTTTGTCTATATTTTTACAAAATTCGGATGTGCCTCACGGCTGCTGATTAGGCTGAGTTCGCCCGCCCCACAAACAAACGGGCATGTAGGTGCGCCTTGCCGTACCACGTAAACACCGTCATAATTATAATATTCAGAGGAAGTCTACAAAATGATAGATTCGCAGTACGAAAAAGCAACCATTTACACAGGCAATGATTTACGCACCATTGCCCACTCTAAAACCGTACGTGAGATCTCCAAATTATCCCTTCCCGAAATTGATGGCCTCGTCGAAAAGATCGCCAGGATTGCCCCAGCAGGCAATGTGCCCGGCGTCATCCTCAATGGTCTGGCCAATCTCAAGCAAAAACAACTACCGCCAGAAACCGTACGCCGTGATATTGGCCTTATCTTTCGGGGCATTGAACAATCGCTTAAAGACCATGCCGTCTACACAACCTTCTTCGCTGGGCCAGCGGCCGTTATCTATGCCTACCAATCCTTGCTCAAACTAGCGGGTAAAAACCCGGACTCAGCCTTTGCCTACGGCACCTGGGATTTTTATACAAAGTACGCCTTGCGCGACGATACAGCCCGTCATACATGTGAAACACATGGCTTTGCCACCACCCTGCGCCAGCACAACATCCAGCTGTCTGAGATCGACAAATTGACAGCCTGGGTCATGACGGCCGTTCATGGCCTACACCAATACCCTGCCTTGCTAGAAAACGAATGGCGAGAGCGCGTCCATCCCCACTTGCTCATCGCCCACGCCCCAGAAATGGCAGACTTGTACCGCCAATGGGAAAAACAACGGCCGTTTACCCGAGGACACGATGCCCATCCCAAAGAAGATTACCCGGCCTATCGTCGCCGCCAATTCGACCAGTTCATGATGGCAGCTACCCTCGACCTGCCTAAAGCCACAATCAAAAAATGGCAAGCCGATATTCAAGCCATCACCGCTGCTTCACTGCCTCATTATCAGCGTCAAATGAGCATTCGCGCTTTTCTCAAACCGGGCAAATACCATGAAGAACGCCAGCTTTTTAAAGAAGATGAGCCTGTCTACGTCGGCATCATACACAATTCCCGTTATTATCTGCTCAAATCATGCCAAGACAACGACCATACAAAACCTGTTTCCGTACAAACAGTACGTCAACAAATCGCCGCCATCTTCAACCATCCTGCGCTCAACACCCCCCAAACCCTAACCCCCAGCGCTCGCATCAAACGTCATGACTGGTTCAATATTTCCCAAAAGCTTACTTGCTTGCCAGAAATTAAAGGGTTGCATGCAGCCCCCATTTGGATCAACACCGCTCGCCAGCCACGCGACCTGCCCCTGGCCCAGATTCGCCAGGCAGAACGGGGCATCGGCGACCATCCCTTAACACTATTTTTTACAGACGAAACGGCCGTTTTCGACCTTTCGCACATCTTCTTTGACGGAGCCTGGGGAGTCTCGCTAGCTGAAATCATGACAGGTGAAGCCCTGGCCTGGGCCGGGTATTTACACACATTGCCTCCTGCACAATCCGGCAAAACACGCCCCTACTCGCCCACATTCGAGTTCACCGCCCAAGAAGAAAAACGCATCCAAAAAGCAGAACCCATCACCCCCGAAGCCAGCGCAGAGACAACGGCCGTTAACCTGCCAGCCATCCTGCAATTGCGTCAACTCTTCAAACAACGCAGCGACCTGCTGCGTCTCACCGTCAACGACCTGCTCGTGCTATACCGGGCTATTCACGCCGTCACCTACCACCCTGACATCAAACTCATCACCCAACTGCAAGGTTTGCAAAAAAAACAAGCCACCTGCGAGGCTGCCACCGCCGCCCTCACCGCCATCGACGACAACAGCAACCCCGCCATCCTCATCCCCGTCGATGCCAGCCGCAGCAATCCCGGCGACCGGCTCTTCCCACTGGCATTCACCGTGCCTTTAGCAGAACTCGACCTGCTCAACACACATAAACATCTGCTCACCCTACTCGCTCATGGCCATCCAGAAGCTGAACAGTTGCAAAAAGAATATCTAGGCAACCTGGCAGGATTTGGCGAAGTGTTGAGCCGCGCCAAAGAAATCGCCAATGCCGGGCAAAGCGCCAGCACCGGCAGCATCAGGATGTTGGCCCACATGCCCGCGCCCCTGCAACAACTGCTGGACACCATCCCCAGCCACTTTGATATCCTCAACGACATGATCAAAGGACGCGAGGTCTTCTCAAACGTAGGTCAAGTGGCGCCCACCAGTTCCCTCACCCGCTTCATCACCGCCAAAGACGACAACGAGAAAAAGACCCTGGCTTGGGGCGTCATGACAGACGCCAACCAAACCATGATCGTAACACTCCGAGATTTTAGACCACATGTAGGTCTGTTAACGGCCGTTCATCAACACGACCTTGCCCAACACATCGCCCAAGATTATCTCAACGCCTACGCTCGCGGCCTCAACAAATACATTTCCGAACTGTACACCATCACAGCACCGCAAAACAGCAAAGAGGCAAAGTTGCCAAAAGGCAAAGCGGCCAGATTCAGTCAGAGCATAGACACAAACAACGCCAGACTCATCACAACAGCCAACCAGCAAGCCAAACACAAACCCTAAACCTATGACAAACGACCCTCTCATCGGCAAACAATTCTCAAACTTCAAGCTGGAACGGCCGTTAGGCCGAGGCGGCATGGCTAGCGTATATTACGGCACAGACATCGTCTTAGACCGTCCCGTGGCCGTGAAAGTAATCGATTCCCGCCACCGACACAAGCCCGAATACGTGCAGCGTCTCGTGCAAGAAGCCCGCGCCGTCGCCAAATGGCGGCAAGAAAACATCGTCCAGGTTTACTACGCCGGTAGCGAAGAAGACACCTTCTACTTCGTCATGGAATACATCGACGGTGTCAACCTGCGTCAGCGCTTCGCACAAATCGCCCCCGACCTGCTGCCCCCAGATGAAGTGATACGCATTGGCCGCGCCATCGCCTCCGCCCTGGACTATGCCCACGCCCGTGGTGCCATCCACCGGGACATCAAGCCAGAAAACGTCATGCTAGAAAACGACGGTCGCATCGTCCTGACCGATTTCGGGCTCGTCATCGACACCGACAGCACCCAAACTGGCGAAAGTTTCGGCTCTGCGGCCTACATCGCCCCCGAACAAGCCCGTTCCCAAGTCAAAACAGTGCCACAATCCGACCTCTACTCACTAGGCGTGATGCTCTTTGAAATGCTGACCGGAACCTTGCCCTTCGACGACCCATCCGCCATGTCTACCGCCATCCAACACGTTTCCCAGCCGCCGCCCTCGCCACGCACCTTCAATCCAGCACTCAACATGCAGACAGAAGCAGTCTTGCTCAAAGCGCTAGACAAATTGCCTGAGCAACGCTATCAAACCGGCGGCAACCTGATAGATGCGCTGGAACGCGCCCTCCACGACATCAGTCTAGCCAAAGACGATCTCATCGGGCAGCAATTTGACGAATATTTGCTAAAAGCCCATCTAGGACAAGGCGGCATGGCACGCATTTACCGCGCTCAAGATGTGCGCCTCAAGCGAGACGTGGCCATCAAAGTCATTGAAGCCTCGCTCAGCGCCGACAAAGAATACCGCGAACGCTTCGAGCGCGAAGCCCAAGCCATCGCCCAACTGAGCCACGCCCACATCGTCAACGTCTTCCGTTATGGCGAAGTGAATGGGCTGTTTTACCTGGCGATGCAATACATCGACGGCTCCGACCTGCGCCACAAGCTCAACGATATGCGCCGCGCCCACACCTACATGCCCCTGCCCGAGGTGCAGCGCATCATTCAGCAAATCGGCAGCGCGTTAGACTACGCCCACAGCAAAGGCATCATCCACCGTGACATCAAACCAGCCAACATTCTGCTCGACGAATCTGACCAGATTTTCTTGAGCGACTTCGGCCTGGTGCTGCGCAGCGACACGGCCACACGCGGCGAAGTTTTTGGCTCACCGCGCTATGTAGCACCAGAACAAGCGATGTCGTCTGCCGCGGCCGTGCCCCAAAGTGATTTGTACGCCTTGGGTATCATCCTATACGAAATGCTCACCAATCAAGTGCCGTTCGACGCCAAAGATCCATTGCACGTGGCCATGATGCAAATGAGCGATGCCCCCCCACCTCCCCGCGACATTCGCCCTGAACTGAGCCAGGAAATCGAAGCCGTGGTACTCAAAGTGCTGAAGAAGGAACCATCTGACCGCTATGCCACGGGGCGGGAAATGGCGGCGGCGCTGGCAGCGGCCATCGAAGCAGAGGATGCGGCGCCGCCAGTGACACCGGTGCCTATCGTCACCCCACCCTCTCCCCCACGCCAAGAAGATGATGTGAAACGGCCGTTACCCCCCATCCCGGCCGCCGTTGTCATCGCTGAAGAGGAGCCGCCGGAGGAACCAGCCGTTGAACCAGACAAACCACAGCGACGGCGCCGTGGTTGTTTGCCGCTGCTAGCCGTCTTGCTGCTGCTTGTGGGATTAGCAAGCTGGTATTTCTTTTTGGGTGGAGATGAGCAAGCTGCCCCCTATCTGCCAGCAAATGTGGCCACCAAGTGGCCTGGGCAACAACCCACGGCAAGCAGTGAACTGGTACCGGTTAACGAGACGCCGACAGTGGAGTTGACTGCCTTACCGACTGAGACGGCAGTGCCCATGAACGAACCAACAAGTGTGCCCATGAGTGTGCCCACGAAAACGGCGGCGGCGACAGCAACCAGTACAAGTGTGCCCACCCACACCCCCACCGCTGAACCAACAAGTCAACCCACGCACACGCCAACTGTGCCCCCCACGGATGAGCCGAGCAGCCAACCTACTGCTGAACCAACCGCAATGCCCACCGTCACACGAGAGAAGGACGGGGCGGTCATGGTGGTGATTCCGGCCAGTACGTTCATGATGGGCGCCGTGGATGAGGATGAGATGGCTGGTGATGCAGAACGGCCGTTACATCCCATCACGCTCAGCAGCTTCCAAATCGACCAGTTTGAAGTCACCGTGGCGCAATATGCCACCTTCCTCAACGACATCGGGGGGTACGTGGGGATGTGCAATGGTTTCACTTGCCTCTCCACTGGTTTCGAGACCACCAGCAGCCACCTCATCAATGACACCAACAGTGGCGACTACATCGCTCGGCCAGGACAAGAGAACACCCCGATCAACAACGTGAGTTGGCACGGCGCAGACGCCTACTGCCGCTGGGCGGGGGCAGCGCTGCCCACCGAAGCGCAATGGGAATTGGCCGCTCGGAATAATGACGGCCGCCTCTATCCCTGGGGCAATGACGCTCCCGATGAAACCCGCGCTGTTTTTAACGCGACCTTTGATGATTTACAGTCAGTGGATGCTTTGCCCCAGGGCATCAGCCCGTTCGCGGTGTATGGCTTGGCAGGCAGCGTGTGGGAATGGGTGGCAGATGAGTACAACGACACCTTCTATGCAGAAAGCCCTGTTGAAAATCCAGCCAATATCTCTGAACTCCGCGTCACTGACCGCGTCCTACGCGGCGGCGGCTATCGCAGCAAGGCCAGCGAAATCCGCAGCACCTACCGCATCCCCGGCAACCCTATCGTCTATCAGGGCATCCCAGATGTTGGGTTTCGGTGCGCTTCACCCAGGAACGGAAATTAAATCATACGACGCAGTCGTTTCCTTCCTGTTCC
>PDQY01000062.1 GCA_002746795.1 Chloroflexota bacterium
ACAGAACCAAGAAACAAAGAAAAGACCCCTTTCGCTCTTGATCCCGTTCATCCTTTGTGCCTTTGTCTTATTTTTTCTGCTTCACCTCTTCCCACAACAGATCAATGCCCGCCAAATCTAACTGCGAAATATCAATGTCTCGTTCAGTAGCCAACTGCTCCACCTGACGGAAACGATGGCTAAACTTCAAATTGGCTCCACGCAGGGCACTCTCGGCATCCACATCCAGCCAACGCGCCAAATTGACAGCAACGAAGAGCAAATCCCCCAATTCATCCTGGCGTTCGGCTGGTGTATGCGCCTCTTGTAATTCGCCAATTTCCTCAGCCAACTTGGCATAGACGCCGGTGATACTAGGCCAGTCAAAGCCAATTTGAGCCACGCGGTCTTGCAGTTTCTGTGCTCGCGCTAGAGCAGGCAGTGCCCCCGGGATATTATCCACCAATGATTTCGAGCGACCGGCCTTCTCTTCCTGCTTGATAGCTTCCCAATTGCGCAAGACCTCATCGCTATCTGACACATCCCATTCACCCCAAACGTGCGGATGACGATGGCGTAGCTTGGCATCAATGCCGGCAATCACATCTGGCAGACGGAAAATCGCTTCCTCAGAGGCCATTTGCGCCTGCATCACCAGATGATAGAGCATGTCACCTAACTCTTCGCACAGCAAAGTCTCATCCTGCATATCCAGCGCTTCTAATACCTCGTTAGCTTCTTCCAAAAAACTAGGGCGCATACTTTGCGGCGTCTGCTCCTGATCCCAGGGACAGCCTTCCGGGCTGCGCAAAATGGCCACGGTCTCTGCCAAACGCGCCAACGAAGCAGGAACGGGCAGCGCCGGCACCATCAAACTCGTCAGATGGCTGATATGTTCGCTGCGGTCGATGGCGTACAACGGCACCTCTTCCACGATTTCTTCCAACGTGCCAGCGGCATGAATGAGTTGAACGGGGTGTTCTTCAGGGTAAACGGCCGTTAACACCAGTTTCAAATCACTAGCTACCAGGCGGCTATAAACCTGGCCTAGCAGCAGAGGTGCGTCTGGGCTAACAGGCGGGTAATGAAACGCGAGCAGTTCCAGCGCATCAAAGAGTTGTAAACCAGCCAGGCCATCAAGGGAAACGGCCGTTAACGTGGGTTCCAAAAAGCTCAATCCAGGCACAATCCTCACGGTCACGTCAGCTTCCTGCGCCGCCGTGGCCAACGCCGTCACCGTCGATTCCCCCATGTGTGGGTGCCCCGGCACAGCATAAACCACATCACCGCTTTTCGCCTTCGCTAACAGCTCCGCCACAATCGTCTCGTACACCTGCTCAAAACTGTCAGCTGCTTCATAAATGTAGTCAAATCCGACCACCGTCACCTTCTCCGGCAAATCAGCCACCGCCGGATGCCGAATCGTGCGTAAATAAACCGTCCCCGCCGCCGACAACACCTGCCACGCCTCTTTCGTAAGAAAACGGCCGTTTCCTGGTCCCAAACCAACTACCGTAATTGTCATATCACCATCTCAAAACTAACCAACAACCAATGCCCAATAGCAAAAAAAACACCCCGAGCTTGTCAAGGGTTCATAGCGCATTCATCCTGAGCCAACTCACATCCAAAGTAACCGTCTAAAAATTAATCCCCGTTCTTCCTGGGCAAAAATCACTTGAAACACATCCATCAATTCCACAACTTACTTATGAATACACACAAAGCAAAAAGGCGAGTCTTATACTCGCCTAATTTTCATATACTAACAATCACTAATCGTCAATCGACAATCATCAATCCAAAACCATTTAACGTTTAGTGTAAGTCGGAGCCTTACGCGCACGTTTCAAACCTGGTTTCTTGCGCTCCTTGATGCGAGCATCACGGGTCAGATGACCACTAGCACGCAGCGCCCCACGCAGATTCTCATCATATTTCACCAGAGCGCGTGCCAAACCCAAACGGACAGCACTAGTTTGCCCAGTGACACCGCCACCTTGAATAAGGACAGTCACATCAACCTTGCCCATCAACCCAGTATCGACCAGCGGACCAGTCAAAGTTTCATAATCACCAAAGCGCGGGAAAAAATCCCTAACATCTTTGTCATTCACAGTGAATTCACCGTGGGCATCGCCATCCAGGTAAATACGAACCCGGGCAGATGCACGTTTACGACGACCAATACCTTCGTAATATTGTCTATCAGCCATTTGTCTCTCCTATAGCTCCATCGGAACGGGTTGCTGCGCAGCATGTGGATGCTCAGGCCCAGCATAAACCTTCAGCTTCTTGAACATCTTGCGACCCAATTTATTCTTCGGCAGCATACCCTTCACAGCCAACTCGACAGGACGTGTGGGGAAGCGTTCCAACTGATCAGCCAATGTAATTTCCTTCAAACCACCAGGATAGCCAGAGTGACGATAATATTTCTTCTTCTCCAGGCGCTGCCCAGTCACATGAATTTTCTCAGCGTTAATAACAACAACATAATCACCACAATCTACATGAGGCGTAAAAGTGGGCTTATGTTTGCCGCGCAAAACAGCGGCAATTTGGGAAGCCAAACGACCTAAAGTCTGACCTTCCGCGTCTATGATATACCAGCTGCGTTCTACCTCAGCTGGTTTTGCTACATATGTTTTCATCCTGCTATTCTCCGTATGTTACAGACACCAGGGTCAGACCCTGCGCCGGGGCAGCTGCGCCAGACCGGCTGCGGTCACATGCCGCCAGTGCTGCTTCAAACATTTCTACCGTCCAACCTCCTTCACCCACCATTTTCAAACTGCCCACTATGCTGCGCACCATCCGGTACAAAAAAGCATTGGCCACCATGGTAAAAACAAGCAACTCATTTCGTTTCTCCCATTGTGCCGCAAAAACCTCCCGAACAGTGACAGTTCCTTGGGGCGGCTGCCCAAAGGTGGCAAAGTCATGGATACCTATCAAACAGTTCGCTGCCTGATTCATCCGTTCCCAATCGAGCGGTTTGGCTACATGCCAACTTCTCCGTCTGCGTAAAGGGCTGCGCACAGCCGCATTGTAAACGTAATATTCGTATGCCCGTTTCCGCGCATCGAACCTCGGGTGAAAGCTTGGTTCTGCTTGGTCTAATTGTAAAATTGCAATGTCGGCCGGTAGATTCGCGTTGAGCGCACGTTGTAAATCGGCTACAGTGTGACGCCACTCACTGTCGAAGCTGATGACCTGGCCTGTTGCATGTACACCACTGTCCGTCCGACCCGATCCCGTAATAGTGACTGGTTCTCGGACAATTTGGCGTAAGACGCGCTCCAATTCACTCTGAACAGTTGGCTGCTCTGCTATTTGGCGTTGAAAACCAAAATAGTCCGTGCCATCATACTCCACCAGAGCGCGAAACCGTGCCAAATGTTAATCCTCGTCATCCACCAGCATCAGGATGGCCATGTCAGCATTGTCACCAGGACGTTTGCCAATTTTGACCATGCGGGTGTAACCACCGGGGCGATCCTGGTAACGGGGAGCCACATCTTCAAACAACTTCCGAACCACGTCCACATCTTCAGTCACGCCATCTTCATCAGTGAAAGTGCGTGTTTTCGGTAAACGGGAAGCTGCCAAACGACGGGCATGTACCGCTGCTTCAGGATTATTTTCGCCCTTGGCCAGGCCGCGTTTCGCCAGCGTAATCATTTTTTCCGCCGCTGGGCGAATGGTGCGAGCCTTGGCTTCAGTGGTAAGGATTTGCTCGTAGCAGATGAGATCCGCCACTAAATTTTTACGCAGTGCCGTGCGATGTGCAGAACTGCGATTCAGTTTACGACCATGTACTCGATGTCGCATTGCTCTTACCTCATTCTTACAACCTGAAAAACGAGCCAATCAACACTCGGTTTTCAGAAATATTTCCAAGTTCGTAGTGACCGCTTTAGCCATCATGATGACTGAAGTCACCGCTACAAACAAATGGAACTGGGAGAATAACGGCCGTTATGCCGCCTGTCCCTCTTCTTCATCCACAAGATAACCCTTAGAACGTAACTGTTGTTTCAGTTCGTCCAAAGATTTCTCACCAAAGTTGCGGATGGCCAACATCGTCTCTTCGCCACGTTCCAGCATATCCAGCATCTCACCAACCTTAGTGATGCCCGTACGTTTCAGAGAATTGAACACGCGCACACTCAAATCCAAAGATTCAATCGGAGTGTCATAGACTTCATTCGGAATCGCGCCTTCTTCTTCAACCTCTTCTTCCACAGGCAGGAACGTTTCTTCACTAACACCGCCAATCGGACGCAAATACTGCATCATGATTTGAGCAGACTGAGCCAAAGCCTCTTCCGGCTTAATCGTCCCATCCGTCCAGATCTCCATGATAAAGCGGTCATAATCAGCCACCTGACCCACACGCGTCTTTTCCACTTCATAATTCACGCGCCGAATCGGGCTAAAAATCGCATCAACTGGCAGCTCACCAATCGGCAAACGACCACGCTGTTCAGCAGGAGAGTACCCGCGACCAGTCTCAGCCGTCATTTCAATTTCCAAAAATGCATCATCAGAATCTACGGTAAACAGATATAGATCAGGATTGAAAATCTCAACCTCCGGCGGGATCTGCAAGTCAGCCGCCGTCACCACACCAGCACCATGAACCTCAAGACGCAAACGAGCCATATCAGTGTTATGCAATTTCAGGCGAAGTTTCTTGATGTGCAGAATCAACTGCATCATATCTTCACGTACGTAAGGAATCGCAGAAAACTCATGGGGCACATCCGTCACCCGAATAGATGTCACAGCCGCACCTGGCAAAGAAGCCATCAGTACGCGACGTAAGGAATTCCCCACCGTCGTACCATATCCTCTTTCCATCGGACCCACGACAAACTGACCATACTCTTGTGACATGGCCGTACTTTCAATCTTCGGTAAAATCAAATTACTTATAGCCAACGAAATACCTCCCTTCCCTAGCTAAAAATTAAAACCAGCCACACAACACTAACGGGAGTAATACTCAACAATCAACTGTTCATTCAGAGACACATCAATATCCTCACGAACAGGTAAGTTCACAATAGAACCAGACAAATTACCAGTGTCCAAAGACAACCAACGTGGTACCTGACGATCATCAATATCCTGACGCAGTTCCTTGAAATAAGCGCGGCTGGCACTTTCAGGACGCAAAGAAACCACATCACCCACATGAACCAATGCAGACGGCACATCTGTCTTACGGCCGTTTAGCATAAAGTGGCCATGAGATACCAACTGGCGTGCTTGAGACCGTGAAGAAGCCAAACCCAGACGGTACACCACATTGTCTAAACGGCTTTCCAACAGGATAAGCAAATTAGAACCAGTCAAACCAGCGCTTTGCGTTGCTCGTTTAAAATAATTGCTAAACTGCTTCTCCATCACACCATAAATGCGGCGTGCTTTCTGCTTTTCCCGCAATTGCAGCAAATAGTCAGATGCACGTCCACGACGGAACTGCCCCTCACGCCCATGTTGTCCGGGCGGGTACGAGCGGCGTTCAAAAGAACATTTCGGAGTCATACAACGTGACCCCTTCAAGAAAAGCTTCTCGCCTTCACGACGACAAAGCTTGCACACTGGTCCACTATACCTTGCCAACTTAAACCTCCAATCAATATATTTTAGGCGAGAGGTTTACAGGTGTGGCTAACCTTTCATCCCTCTCAACCCACTAAATTATCTAGCGCTTTTCAGCCGAAAAGCCAAACAGTTAATGATACCAAGGAACAGAAATCAAATAATACGACAAAGTCATTTTCCTGGTGACCATCTAAAAATTAGTCCCCGTTCTTCAGGGATAAAATAAAAGTCACCTGAGGCACATCCATCAATTTCATCACTGATTTATAGATGCGCCCTAACCGTTCCTTGAAACTGACAATGCCATTCCACATTTTATTTCATCGTCAGTCCTAAAGGGGCAGTGACAAATCTTCCAACCATGCCCTATACCCCCAAAATCCTTAAACTCTACGTTTCTTGGGCGGCCGACAACCATTGTGCGGCACAGGGGTAATATCACGAATCGCAGTTACCTTAATGCCAGAAGCTTGCAAAGCACGAATCGCATTTTCACGACCAGGACCTGGACCCTTTACAATAATCTCCATCTCCTGCATACCATGCTCTTGGGCAATTTTTGCCGCATTTTGGCTGGCAAGACGAGCAGCAAAAGGAGTGCTTTTACGTGAGCCCTTGAACCCAGCACTACCAGCACTACCCCAGGCAATCGTATTACCATTCATATCCGTAATCGTCACAATCGTGTTATTAAACGTAGCAAAAATGTGCGCCTGTCCTTGCGGCACCATCTTTCTAACTTTTTTACGTTGCGTAGAACCTCTTCTGCGTCCCATACTGTCTCCTTACGACATTGTCAATTGATATGATAGCTGACTCCGTACAGCAACAGCTAACACATCACCCAAAATCTATTGACCTTTACGACGTCCACGACCAGCCACCGTCTTCTTCTTCCCTTTACGAGAACGGGCATTTGTCTTTGTCCGTTGTCCACGTACCGGCAAGTGACGACGATGGCGCAAGCCACGATAACAACCAATTTCACTGAGGCGCTTAATATTCATGGCCACCTCACGTCGCAAATCACCTTCAACAATGAAATCCGCATCAATTGCATTCCGCAGTTGACCAACTTCACTCTCAGATAAATCTTGGACACGCGTATTGGGATCAATACCAGTTTCCGCCAAAATCTTCTGGCTGGAGGTTTTGCCAATGCCGTAAATATAAGTCAAACTAATCTCTACCCGTTTATTACGGGGAATATCTACACCAGCAATACGAGCCATATTTCCTCACCTACCCTTGCCGCTGCTTGTGATTTGGATCAACACAAATCACCCGCACAACACCTTTGCGCTTAATAATCTTGCATTTTGGACAACGTTTCTTTACAGACGCTGAAACTTTCATAATAACCACCTTAAGCCGTTGGAGTAGTAAGCCCCAACCTGCCTATATCTTACCTCGCACAACCTCAAGCAATTCCTGAGCAACATCATCAATAGATTGTGCCCCATTGATTTTCACCAGCAATCCCTTCTCACCATAATAATCGAGAAGCGGTTGTGTCTGTTCTTCAAAAACCACCATTCTTGCCCGAATGGTCTCTTCATTGTCATCAGCACGCCCTTCAATTTCCGCTCGTTTGAGCAAGCGCTGAACTAAATCATCTTGATCCACATCAATATAAAGAACCAAACTAATCTGGCCATCAAACTCAGTCAACAGCTCTTCCAATGCATCTGCTTGTGCTGGATTCCGAGGAAAACCATCTAAGATAGCACCATCCTTACAATCATCTTGCGCTAACCGCTCCCGAACCATGGCAATCGTTACATTATCCGGGACAAGTTCACCTTTGTTAATATAAGTCTGGGCCAAATTCCCCAATTCCGTCTCATGTTTCAGATTATATCGAAACAAGTCACCGGTTGACACTTGAGGAATACCAAGCTCTTTTTCCAGTTTCTGTGCCTGCGTCCCCTTACCGGCGCCCGGCGCACCCATCAAAACCAGATACATAGACATATGACCGCCCTAGATGAATCCTTCATAATTCCGCATGAGTAGTTGAGCTTCTAACTGACGCATCGTATCAATAACCACACCAACAACAATGATCAAACCAGAGCCACTGACAACCAACACACTTTGCTCAATACCAGGCAAATTCAACAAAACACCAAAAGCCTGCATAATGCCCGGCATCACAGCGATAATGCCTAAGAATACAGCACCCGCAAAAGTGATGCGCCGCACAACAGCCATAATATAGTCTGCGGTACGTTTACCAGGACGTATACCAGGGATAAAGCCACCTTGCCGTTGCAAAGATTGCGGAATATTTTGCTGTTGAACCATCACATCTGTATAGAAGAACGTGAAGCCAACAACCAACAAAAAGAAAAACACCCAATACAGTGCAAATGACCAGGGATGCAACGTTGGATCTTGTGTCGTGCCAAAACTAGCAATCGTCTGGGCAATTTTATCAACGGTGCCGCCGCTTTGAGTAACAAACAAACCAGCGAGCAATGGTGGCAATGTCATAATAGACTGCGCAAAGATAATCGGGATCATACCAGCTGTATTCACCTTCAATGGCACATAGCTGCTCTGACCCTGGTAAACCTTGCGCCCACGAACACGACGACCATATTGCACCGGTATTCGCCGCTGACCTTCTTGAATAACCACAATCACAAAAATTGTCAGCAACGTAATGATGACAAATGCAACAATCGTAAAGATTTTGGCAGCCATATCAGTCATGGCAAACATACGCGCCACATTTGGCAAGATACCAGAAACGATACCGCCAAAGATAATCAAAGAAATACCCTGGCCAATACCATCTTCCGTGATCATTTCACCTAGCCAAATGGCAAACATCGTCCCACCCAGCATAGCAGCCAATGTTGTCAGAGTTGGCAAAATCTGCCCTAGTTCAAACCCAAAGTTTGGCATAATAGCTGCCAAACCTGCTGCTGAGCTTAAGCCAATCAGGTTAATTTGACCAATCGCTTGCAACAAAGCCAATGGCACAGTCATGTAATAAGTGTAACGATTCAATTTATTTCGCCCAGATTCACCTTCTGAGGCCAACTCAGAGAATTGAGGAATGATGGGAGTCAATAATTGAATAATAATGGAAGCTGTGATGTAGGGATAAACACCCATTGCCATCACTGAGAAATTGCGTACAGCCCCCCCAGACAGAAAATCTAAGAAGTAAATAACCTGGTTATCACCTGCTGCTGTTTCACTGGTAAATGCTAACCATGCTTCCAGGTTTACGCCTGGCACAGGAATATTAGCCACCAAGCGATACACAACAAGCAAGAAAATCGTCAGCAGGATGCGCCGACGCAAGTCTGGCAATGAAAAGGCTGAACGTACAGAATCAATCATGTCTCTTCTCCTAAACTAAACGCTTTCAGTTTAGTCTATTTGGTATATGGAATGATTTCAGCCTTACCGCCAGCTGCCTCAATCTTCTCTAAGGCCGACTTGGAGAATCGATGAGCTTTAATTGTTAACGCTTCAGAAATTTCCCCTTCACCTAAAATCACAATGGGATCAGTCTCTTTTTTCACGAAACCTAACATCGCCATGATTTCTGGTGTGACCTCAATGCCATCTTCAAATTCAACTGTTGCCAAATCTTTCAAGTTTACAGGTTTGTAATACACCTTGCGGGTATTGGTAAAACCGCGCTTGTACGGCAAACGCCGAGCCAATGGCAACTGACCACCTTCAAAATAGACGCCCTTGCCACCGCCACTGCGTGCGTTTTGGCCTTTGGTACCACGACCAGCGGTTTTACCCTGTCCGGCTGCAATACCACGACCCACTCGCTTGCGCTTCTTTTTTGCTCCTGCATTTGGGCGCAGATCGTGTAGTTTCATTTATTTCACCTCTTCTACAGTAACTAAATGTTCAACTTTTTTGACCATACCCCGGATCACTGGAGTATCGTCTTGTTCTACAGTTTGATTGAGTTTACGCAAACCTAAAGCCTGAATTGTTGCTTTTTGTTTTTTGTTGTACCCAATCGCACTTTTTGTGTACGTGATTTTTAACTTGCTCATCTGTTATCGACTCCAGAAAGGCAATACGTCTTCCACTTCTTTACCACGTTCCGCAGCTACCTGATTCACATCTTTCAACTGACGTAAACCATCCATAGTAGCAAGCATCACATTCAAAGTGTTCTGGCTGCCTAAAGATTTAGACAAGATGTCCTTGTAACCAGCCGCTTCAATCACCTGACGAGCAGCCCCACCAGCGATAACACCCGTACCGGGGGAAGCTGGTTTGAGCAGCACTTTCGCAGAACCATGACGACCTTCAACTTGGTGCGGAATGGTACTGCCAACGATAGATACCATCTTCATGTTCTTACGGGCTGCTTCGAGGGATTTACGGATTGCATCGGGCACGGAACGGGCTTTACCTACACCCACAGCCACGTTACCTCTGTTATCACCAACCACAACGGCGACACGAAAGGCAAAACGACGCCCACCTTTCACAACTTTGGCCACGCGGGTGATATCAACGATGCGCTCGTCTAATTCATTTCCTTGATCATATTGACGTCTTTGACCCATTGTATTTCTCCTTAGAACTTCAGGCCGCCTTCGCGGGCACCATCAGCCAATGCTTTGATACGGCCGTGGTATAAGAAACCACCACGATCAAAAACGACTGTTTCAATTCCAACAGCTTTTGCGCGTTCAGCAACAGCTTTGCCGACCAATTCTGCTTGTTCTTTCTTCGGTTTGTTAGCCAGATCGCCGCGCAGCTCTTTGTCGAGGGTAGAAGCAGAGGCCAACGTACGTCCTTCAACATCATCAATAACTTGAGCGTAGATATGATCCAGACTGCGGAACACATTCAACCGTGGACGCTCTGCGGTTCCGGACAGTTTCATCCGAACGCGACGACGACGACGTTCACGCGCTTTACGAGACTTAATAGACATAATATACCTCTTACACCTTACCTGCTTTACCAGCTTTGCGACGCACGTATTCGCCTTCGTAACGAACGCCTTTGCCTTTGTATGGTTCAGGCGGCCGTTGTTTGCGAATCAATGCTGCTAATTCACCAACAACTTGTTTGTCGATGCCGGAAACGATGATTTTCTTACCCCGGTCTTCCACTTCGTATTTCACGTCTTTGGGCGGAGCAAATTCGACTGGATGGGAGTAGCCTACGTTCAAAACGAGGGTACTGCCTTTCATCTCAGCACGATAACCAACGCCTTCAATGAGAAGGACGCGGGTGAAGCCATCGCTGACACCAACGACCATGTTATTCAACAACGCACGGGTTAACCCATGCAAGGAACGATGATCACGTGAATCAGACGGCCGTTTTACCGTCAACACGCCATCTTCCAACTCAATCACCATATCAGGGTGGAATGATTGGCTCAGTTTGCCCTTAGGGCCCTCTATCTGAACCGTGTCACCCTTAACGTTTACTTTAACCGCACCAGGAATCTGGATCGGAGCTTTGCCTATACGGGACATCAGTTTCCTCCTACCAGACCTTGCACAACACCTCACCGCCTACCCCGAGGCGACGAGCTTGTTGCCCAGTCATAATCCCTTTAGATGTCGTCATAACGGCCGTTCCCATGCCGCTCAGCACCCAAGGAATATCCTTCTTACCCACATACACACGCCGACCTGGTTTGCTAATCCGTTCCAGGCCAGTAATCACAGAACGGCGAGTACGACGATCACCAACATATTTCAGCGTAATGCTCAAAACAGCTTGCGGTTTCTCAGGCAAAACCTTGAAATCCTCAATGTAACCTTCTTCTTTCAACACACGGGCCACTTCCTGCTTCACCTTAGAGCTAGGCATAGACACCGTAGGATGAAGCCGCATCTGTGCATTACGAATGCGCGTTAACATATCTGCAATCGGATCAGTCATTGACATAATGCACCTCTACCAACTAGACTTCACAACGCCAGGGATATTCCCCTTCAGCGCTTCTTCACGGAAACAAATGCGGCATAAACCAAAGCGACGAATATAGCCACGAGGGCGTCCACATAGTCGGCAGCGGTTACGAACCTGCACACGGTACTTCCGTTTATATTCACGAGCAACCATTGATTTTTTTGCCATCTCTTTCTCCTATCTTAACTCTGCCAGAACGGCATTCCCAACTTAGTCAACAGTTGGCGTCCCTCTTCATCCGTCTGTGCAGTAGTTACAATAGTCACTTCCATGCCCCGAATCTTATCGATGGTATCATAATCAATTTCAGGGAAAATCAACTGCTCACGCAAACCCAAAGTATAATTCCCACGACCATCAAACGAATCGGGAGAAATACCCTGGAAGTCACGAGTCCGTGGCAAAGCCACATGAACAAGACGTGTCAAGAAAGCCCACATGCGTTCACCACGCAAAGTCACCTTCACACCAATAGACCGTCCTTCACGCAGCTTAAAGCTAGCAATCGACTTCTTAGCTTTCGTTACTACCGGACGCTGACCAGTTATTGCTTCAATATCCTTAACGGCAAATTCCAACGCCTTAGCGTTATCTAGCGCTTCACCCAAACCAATATTGACCACAATCTTAGTCAGACGGGGCACCTGCATCACAGATTTAAATTCAAATTCTTTCATCAGAGCAGGAACAATTTCTTCCTGATACTGCTCTTTCAAAGGCTTAAGCATTTTATCCTCCGGGCTAGTGGCAGACAGTCAACGGTATCAGCTTTCACCCAAGTGACCGTCCAAAAATTACTTCCCATTCTTCATAGGTAGAAGTCACTTGAAGCACATCCATCACTTATTTATAGATGCACCCTAATGCTATCCAACAGCATAACCGCTTTTTCCTGCCTGGCTCACCTCGGGCTTAATCATCAACTACACTAATCTTCAATATCCTGTCCGCTCTTCTTCGAGAAGCGCACACGACGACCATCTTCATCACGGCGAATTCCCACACGAGTCAACTCACCCGTATGTGGGCAAACCAGCATCACATTCGACACATCAATAGGAGCTTCAAATTCAATAATGCCCCCTTGCGTCTGAGAACGTCCACTAGTTTGTTGAGGTTTTTGGTGCTTCTTCACCATATTCAACCCATTCACCACAACCCGGTTTTTATTCGGTAACACACGCAACACACGGCCACGTTCACCCTTATCATTACCGGCAATCACTTCAACTTCGTCATTGACCTTAATACGCATCATTCACCTCTTACAATGCCTCTGGGGCCAGTGACAAAATGCGACCAAAACCCTTATCACGCAGTTCTCGAGCCACAGGGCCAAACACACGTGTTCCTACTGGATTTTCCCCAGCAGCATCCAGGATTACAGCTGCATTATCATCAAAACGGATATGGCTGCCATCTTCACGTTTGAACTCCTTCTTCGTACGCACAATCACAGCTTTCACAACCGTTCCCTTCTTCACATTAGAATTAGGCACTGCTTTCTTCACAGTGGCCGTAACCACATCACCAACACCACCATAGCGGCGTACCGAACCACCCATCACCTGAATGACAAGGAGTTCACGCGCACCAGAGTTGTCTGCCACATTTACTCGACTCTCTTTTTGAATCATGACAACACCTCAACTATTTAGCGCGTTCCAATACAGAAGTCACCATAAACCGCTTGTGACGGCTAATCGGTTTCGATTCAATAATCTGAACCCGATCCCCTACATGGGCTTCATTATTCTCATCATGCGCCTTATACTTCTTGCGCACACGCAACACTTTACCATAAACAGGATGACGTTTTGTTGTAGTAACTTCAACAATAACCGTCTTGTCCATCTTGTCGCTGGTTACGACACCGACCAGGCGCTTACGTTGTTCTCTCATTTCTCACCTACCCTGCAACCTTGTAGCTAGTAACCAATTGCGGTTGTGCCTTTGTTTGACGAGCACGACGCCCTTGCAACTTCTTCTTATTCAAATTAACAGAAGCAGAAGCCAGTTCAGCGCCGCCATCATCCACAAACTCAACTTGATAAGCACTTTCTTCATAATCAAAACGGGCAGTCGCTTCCCAAGCCTTGCCCTCCAAAACAGCCGCAATATCTTCAACAGATACAGCCGCCTCAACAGCTTTCTGGCGCATATTGAGTACAGTCAACAACTGAGCAATCTCACGCCGGATCACTTTGATTTGTGCATAATCTTCCAACTGTGCCGAAGCATCACGGAAACGTAATTTGAACAAGGCCTCGCGGGCATCCTCCAACATCTCCTCCAACTTTGCTTCATCCAGTTCACGCAGCTCAACTATATTAGCCATTAGAGCTTATCCTCCCGTGCCACCACTTGGGAACGAATCGGCAATTTGTATGTGGCTAAACGGAGCGCTTCACGAGCAATATCCTCCGGCACACCAGCAACTTCAAACAAAATCCGACCTGGCTTAACCACAGCCACCCAATGATCCACAGAACCTTTACCTTTACCCATGCGCGTTTCCGCTGGTTTCACCGTTACCGGCTTATCAGGGAAAATGCGAATCCAATATTTACCACGGCGACGCATATTACGCACAATAGTTTGACGCATAGCCTCGATTTGACGGCTAGTAATCCACCCCGGCTCTAGCGCTTGCAAACCATATTCACCACTCAGCAGTTCAGTACCGCCCTTGGCCTTGCCTCTCATGCGCCCGCGAAATTGCTTGCGATATTTCACGCGTTTTGGCATTAACATAATTTCTTCCTCAAAACTTAAAAGATTACCAAACAGAGATTAGCGAAACGTCAGAGCCTCGCCAAGCATTCTCCCGGTCTAACCTTCTACTCACTGACGTAGACGTCCATGGCATCAGCCTTTTGCGGCAAAACCTCACCACGATAAATCCAGACCTTCACACCAATCATGCCAAAGGTCGTCAACGCCTCGGCAAAGCCATACTGCATATCAGCGCGAATAGTGTTACGCGGCACACGACCGTCAAACACCTTTTCATTCCGCGCCATATCAGAACCACCTAAACGGCCGCTCACTTCAATACGCACACCTTCAGCACCATTACGCATCGCTTGTTGAGCCGCACGCTTCATAGCACGACTGTGAGAAATCCGACGTTGCAGCTGATTAGCCACATTCTCAGCAATCAACTGTGCATCTGTATCAGGTTGCGTAATTTCTTCAACCTCAAGGCGAACCGCCTTTCCAGTCAACTGGCGTAGTTTTCCGCGCACCCGCTTCACCTCCGCCCCCTTACGGCCAATCACGATGCCAGGTTTAGCTGTGTGAATCGTCACCTGCACCTGATTAGGTGCAGCCCGTTCAATCTCCAAGTTAGAGACACCAGCAGCCGGCAGTTCCTTCGCAATCATTTTACGAATCTGAAAATCTTCAAACAGAAGATCCTGGTAAACCTGCTTCTCAGCGTACCAACGCGTATTCCAATCACGGATTGACTTCAAACGAAATCCAACAGGATGTACTTTACGTCCCATTACCTCACCACCTTAAAACTCATCGTAGTCCGCGACTTCGCGTTCAGCCAAGACCACAGTAACATGAGATGAACGAACAATAATTGGCCGGAACCGACCACGTCCTGCAAAACGGCCGCCATAAGGAGCCTTGCGATGACGCGGGCCATCATCCGCAAAAATGCGGCTGATGTATAATTCGTCAACCTCTAACCCAAAATTCTGTTCCGCATTTGCCACAGCCGAATCTACCAATTTATAAACAATAGCAGCCGACTTCTGGGGCATGAAGCGCAGCATATTCAAAGCCTCTTCAGCACCTTTGCCGCGAATCTCATTGCACACCAGGCGAATTTTCTGGGGCGATACCGGAACGTGACGTATACTTGCTTTTACTTCAAATGCTTCAGCCATGATTACCGACGCCCTCTTCTTTCTTCTTTAGAAATGTGACCACGGAAGGTGCGAGTTGGAGCAAATTCACCCAACTTGTGACCAACCATGTTTTCCGTAATATAAATAGGAATGTGACGACGGCCGTCATAAACAGCAATCGTATGTCCTACCATCTGCGGGAAAATTGTACTAGACCGGGACCAAGTGCGGATGACTTGACGTCCTTTGGTCTCATTCAATTTTTCAACTTTCTTCAAAAGCTTCGGACTTACAAATGGTCCTTTCTTTAATGAACGTGACATTTTCTCACCTCTTACCGACGCTTCTTAGTCCGACGACGGAAGATGAATTTATCCGTAGCCTTATTCTTGCGCGTCCGACAACCCTGAGCCGGTTTACCCCAAGGAGTTTTCGGTCCAGGCATACCAATCGGAGACCGGCCTTCACCACCACCATGTGGATGGTCATTCGGGTTCATAGCAGAACCACGGACGGTCGGGCGGATACCCTTATGACGTTTACGACCAGCCTTACCCAGCTTGATGTTGCCGTGTTCCACATTACCAACCTGACCAATAGTAGCCAGGCAATCTTGTGGCACGTAACGTTCTTCACCAGAAGGCAAACGCAAAGTCACGTAAAGCGGATGATCTTTGGCCAACAATTGCGCTGATGTACCCGCAGCGCGAACCATTTGCGCACCTTTACCAACCTGCAGCTCAATCCCATGAACCTGAGTCCCCAAAGGAATATCCTTCAAGGGCATCGCGTTACCAGGACGAATCTCAGCCTTGGTTCCACTCATCACAGTATCGCCTACACGTAACCCCAACGGCGCAACGATGTATCGTTTCTCCCCATCAGCGTATACCAACAAGGCAATACGCGCAGATCGGTTCGGATCATACTCAATCGTTGCAACTTTAGCCGGAATGCCAAACTTGTCACGCCGGTTAAAATCGATCTCACGATAGCGCCGTTTATGACCACCACCACGATGGCGGATGGTGATCTTGCCACGATGATTACGCCCCGCCCGTTTACGCAGACCAGTAGTCAGCGACGGTTCCGGGTAGGAGCGCGTGACTTCTTCAAAAGTCTGGCCACTCATATCACGGCGGCCAGGAGAAGTCGGTTTAAAAACTTTTATCGGCATCTTACCTCCAGAGACGGATCTGAGCCTGTCTAAAGGATAGGAACAAGAACCCTACCATCCGACAAACCTCATCCCTGCTCAAAATAAAGTGCTATACACCCTCAAACAGATCAATGCTGTCGCCAGGTGCTAATGTTACAATTGCTTTTTTCCAGCCAGGTTTACGTGTGGTCACACGACGCCAACGGCGAGCGCGTTTTGGTGGCATATTGGCAATGCGCACCTTTTCCACAGTCACATTCGGCCAAGCCAACTCAACAGCTTCTTTAACCTGCAACTTGTTTGCGTGGGAATCCACAGCAAAGGTGTATTGATTAAACAGATCAACTTGATAGTTGCTTTTTTCCGTCACGATAGGACGGCGAATGATGTTACGCCAATGAATTTGCATCTCTTACTCCTCCTCACCAGCGTCATCACTTTCTGCATAAGCGGAAGTGTCTACACTTAAATAGCTTTCGATGGTTTCCAATGCAGCTAGGGGCATGACAATTTTGTCGTATCCCAACAAATCACGAATGTTGAGATAATTTGCCAACAAAGCTTTTACATCTGTGGCATTGCGTGCAGAAAGTTCTACATTGGTGTCCTGCTTACCCAAGAGCAGCAAAGTGCTGTTGCTATTGGTCAGACGTTTCATCGTAGCTACAATCTCTTTCGTCCTGGGAGCATCCATGCTGATGTCGTCGAGTACCACAATGTCACCATTGCTGGCCTTGACAGTCAAAGCGGAGCGTAAAGCAGCGCGGCGCATTTTGCGGGGCATTTTCTTGGTGTAGTCACGGGGCTGGGGCCCATGAGCCACGCCACCACCCACAAAGATTGGCGCACGACGGCTACCATGACGAGCATTGCCCGTTCCTTTTTGACGATAGATTTTGCGTGTGCTTTTGTTAATCTCTGAGCGACCTTTGGTTTTGTGAGTACCTTGACGTTTGTTTGCCAATTGACGAACCAAAGCCTGGTGCATCAGATCACGGTTGACTTTTGCTTCAAAAATATCGGCAGGAAGCTCAACGCTGCTAACTTCCTCGCCAGACATGTTAAATACTTGAACTTGCATGACAGCGCCTCGCTAACTAGCCTTTGGCGGAGTCCCGTAGTATGACGAGACCCCCTTTATGCCCAGGAATGGAACCTTTGATTGCTAACAGGTTCTTTTCTGGATCGATCTTGATTACCTGCAAATTTTGAGCCGTATAACGCTCATTTCCCATATGACCAGCCATCCGTTTGCCTTTAAAGACATGACCGGTGCCAGAAGTGGCTCCAATAGAACCAGGGGCACGCCAACGGTCTGATTGACCGTGGGTCTTCGGACCACCTTTGAAACCATAACGTTTCACACCACCAGCAAAACCACGACCTTTAGTAATACCGGCAACATCAATCCGGTCGCCAGTCTCAAATTGCTCAACTGTCAACTCTTGGCCAACTTCGTATTCTGCCGATGTTTTGGTACGGAACTCGCGGAGGTGTTGCAAAGCGGGCATATCACTTTGCTTACGGTGCGGATGCTGCTTGTCTTTTTTTAACAGACCCAGGTGACCTTGTTGACCTTTAGTTAAACGGCCGTTTCTCGTTTCACCGAATCCTACTTGAATGGCATCATAGCCATCCGTCTCTTCTGTCTTTACTTGTGTCACAAAGCATGGTCCAGCTTGTACAATGGTCACAGGCGTCACAACACCCGTCTCATCGAAAACCTGGGACATGCCAAGTTTAATGCCTAGTAAACCTTTCACTATAACCTCCCGGGACTGTCAGCTACCAGGCTCGAACTGCATCATCCCTATGTGTCCACTTAAGCGTGGATTTTTTATTACTTCGACTTAGAAATCGTAAACTTCCCTAGATCGAAATTTCAATGTCCACGCCTGCCGGTAAGTTAAGTCGCATCAGCGTGTCAATTGTCTTAGAATCAGGATTGATAACATCAATCAAGCGTTTGTGTGTGCGAATTTCAAAATGTTCATGAGAATCTTTGTCAATGAACGTCGAACGACGCACCGTAAAGCGTTCAATCTTAGTTGGCAGCGGAACCGGCCCTACCACACGAGCGCCCGTTCGTTCAGCGGTGCCAACAATACGTTTCGCGGACTGATCCAGAACGCGATGATCATATGCTTTCAAGCGAATGCGGATTTTCTGCTTTGCCATAATTGCCTCAGTAAGAGGGACACTGACCAGCAGTGTCCCTCAGATACTAAATTACTCAAGAATTTCGGTGATAATGCCAGCGCCGACAGTCAAACCACCTTCGCGGATAGCAAACTTGCTCCCTTGTTCCAATGCCACTGGGATGATCAACTCCACCTCCAGATTCACATTGTCACCAGGCATAACCATTTCCACGCCCTCAGGCAAGGTGATGGCACCAGTCACATCCATGGTGCGGATGTAGAACTGCGGGCGGTAGCCAGGGAAGAATGCTTTGTGACGGCCACCTTCATCTTTGCGCAGCTTCCACTTTGTCCAGAATCTTGTGGAACATTTCCATGGAGGTCACCACCACTTCGCGGATGTCATTGCGCAAACCGACAATTTCAACCGGGCTCATAGCAGTGAGGGTACCACGGTCAACCCGACCGGTGACAACAGTCCCCCGACCTTTGATGGAGAAGACATCTTCTACAGACATCAAGAAGGGCAAGTCAGTGTCCCGTTCTGGTTGTGGAATGTATTCATCTACCACGCGCATGAGTTCCCAGATGGGAGCCAGTTCGGGGGCATCTACATCGTCGCCAGAGTATTCCAAAGCGGCCAAAGCACTGCCACGAACGATGGGGGTTTCCTCCCCAGGGAATTCGTAGCTGTCGAGCAGTTCCATCAGTTCCATTTCAACCAGTTCAAGCAGTTCTTCGTCATCCATCTGGTCGATTTTGTTCAAGAAGATAACCATCGCGGGCACTTCCACCTGGCGAGCCAGGAGGACATGTTCGCGGGTTTGGGGCATCGGGCCATCAGGCGCGGAAACGACGAGG
>PDQY01000063.1 GCA_002746795.1 Chloroflexota bacterium
CCATCAATTCCGTCACTTATTTATGGATGCGCACACAGCGTGATGGTTATTTCAACAGGTGTTTCATCACCCGGAACCACCCGCGCAGCCGAATCCCAGCCAGCACCATCCAAGTCACCACAGAGGGGTACTGCTCGCTGTAAAACTTACGGTAAAACACCTGCATCGCCCGTACAGACTCTTTGGCAACTTTCACCCTCGTCTCTTTGGGCGGTCGAGCGATTTCTGCTGATTCCTTGCGCAAGCCGGAGCTAGCTCCCTTGTAGTGCAGCACAGTGACCTGGGGATAATAAATGATCTGATAGCCAGCCTGATTGATCCGGTAGCAAAAATCAATATCTTCCCCATAGAAAAAATAGGTTTCATCCCAACCGTTTAACGCCTCAACAAGAAAACGTGGCATGAGCATGTAGGAGCCAGCAATCACCTCAACTGCATGCGTCTGGCTAAAATCAGCATAGGATTGGAAATAACCATTTACAGCTGGGGTATGGGGCAAGAGTTTACTCAAGCCGCTAAAATGACAAATGGCATTCCATGGCGTGGGAAAACCACGGTGGTTATCGGGGTCTCGCTGTCCGTTAGGATACACCAGGCGGACGGTCAAAGCACCCACTTGTGAATGCTGGCGCATGTAAGCAACGGGCTGACTCAGTGCATCCGGCTCGACCACTGTGTCAGAGTTTAGAAATAAGATGTATTCTCCACGAGAAACGGCCGTTCCCCTGTTATTAGCCGCCGAAAACCCCAAATTCTCAGCCAAAGCCAGCAAACGCACCTCAGGATACTGGGTGCGCACCATATCCTGGCTGCCATCTTGCGATGCATTATCGACAACAATCACTTCCAATCCGCCATCAGGCACAGCCGCGGCTCGAATCGAGGCCAGACAATCAGCCAAAAGCTGGCGGGTGTTGTAAGATACAATGATAATAGATAAAGCATAACGGCCGTTATCCTCATCGGTGACATAGCTCAATGATTGCTCAAGCTGCTCGCGTCCATTTGTCATAGCCTGCTGAGTTTAACGCTAACCAAGAAATCAGGCGAGATATTTTCTCGCAAACCTCAATCTTCCTGCCTAAATCACTAATTCACCATAATCCAAATTTAGGTTATACTGTGTACAATGTCATGAACAATTTCACACCTTAACTTGGAGCAAATACATGGGTAAATCCGAACCACTTTCCAACGTTGATGCCGCCTGGCTGGGCATGGAAACCCCCACCAACCTCATGATGGTCACAGGCATTCTTACCTTCAAAGAACCACTCAATGTATCTGACATCCAAAACGTGCTAAACAAGCGGCTCCTCAAATTTGATCGTTTCAAGCAGCGCATTATCCAAAGCAAATTACCATTCGCAGCCCCCTATTGGCAGGATGATCCCACGTTCAACATCAATGCCCACGTCCATCGCCTGGCGCTGCCAACGCCAGGTGATCAAAAAGCATTACAAGAGCTGGTCAGCGATTTGATGTCTACCCCCTTAGATTTCACCAAATCCCCCTGGCAAATGCATATCATCGAAAATTACGGCAAAGGGTGTGCCCTTATCGTTCGTTTGCACCATGCTATCGCCGATGGCATGGCACTTATTTACGTCTTGCTGTCCCTCACCGATATGACGCCAGAAGCCTCACTGCACCATCCTGAAGTAGAAAAAACAGCAGAACCCAGCCACAGTTTACCTGGAGGTATGCTTGGAGCTTGGATCCAACAAACAGCTAACACCCTGCGCACCTCCCGGCGTATCACACAACGAATCGTCCAAGAATCTACAGCCGCTGTTCGAGAACCATCTCGACTGTCTGATTTGGCCGCTAAAGGCACCGATATCGCGTTAACCACAGGGCGTGTTGTCTTTCGTTCCCCAGATCCACCAACGATTTTCCGGGGCAAACTAACTGTTGCTAAACGGGCAACCTGGTCACAGCCGTTACGGCTCAAAGATGTCAAAGCAATCAAAAAGATCACAGGCACCACCATCAATGACGTGTTGATAGCGGCCATGGTCGGTGGCTTGCGTAGCTATTTGGTGGGACGAGGAGAAGAGGTAGAAGGGCTAAATTTCCGGGCAGTTGTCCCCGTAAACTTGCGCAAAGAGCATGAAATAGGTACTCTGGGTAACAAGTTCGGGCTGGTTTACCTTTCATTACCCGTCGGTATTGCAGATCCGTTTGATCGGCTGCAAGAAGTTCATCGACGCATGAATCAGTTGAAGAACACACCAGAGGCTGCGGTTGCCATTGGCATTTTGAACGCCATGGGCATGTCGCCGATGGAAGTAAGATCCCAATCTGTGTCGATGTTTGCTAACAAAGCAACGGCCGTTATGACAAACGTGCCAGGTCTTCCCATCCCACTTTATTTGGCAGGCAAACAAATCGATCAGATCATGTTCTGGGCACCCCAAGCTGGGGGTGTTGCCCTCGGCATTAGCATTCTGAGCTACGCGGGCAAAGTTTACCTGGGGATTAACACAGACGCTGGGCTCATTCCCGACCCAGATACCATCATTGAAGGCTTCTACTCAGAATTTGATGCCCTTTTAGACTTAGTTGAACAAGTGAAACCAACTAAAGCTAAATTCACAAAAAAAACGAAAAAGCCAGTGAAGCAACAGCAGGATGACCCTGATCGCTGTCACGCGGTAACCCAGAGTGGCAGCCGCTGCCGCAACCGCTCATTGGATCATTCTCATTACTGTCACATTCATACAGAACGCAAGAACTAGCGAACAAGGAGAACTTCATGGCAAGACACACACCCTTATCACATGTTGATGCTGCCTGGTTAAGCATGGAAGACCCCACCAACCTGATGATGGTCAATGGCATCCTGCTCTTCAAAGAAACTGTTGACTTTGAGGCATTTATTGAAGTTGTCAAGCACCGCTGGCTTCGTTTCGACCGTTTTCGGCAGCATGTCGTTTATCCCCGCCTCCGCCGCCCTTTAGCAGGTCCTCGTTGGGAATTTGACCCCCACTTTGATGTCAATGCCCATGTCCATCGGATTGCCTTACCGGCGCCCGGTGATTATGCCACGTTGCAAACGCTCATCAGCGATTTGACTTCAACTCCATTGGATTACTCCAAACCGCTTTGGCAATGCCATTTTATCGAGGGGTATGAAGCAGGAACGGTCATCATGTCACGGCTGCATCATGCTATCGCTGATGGGATCGCCTTGATGTATGTCTTACTCTCGATGGCAGATGTTACCCCCGAGGCTTCGCTAAAACATCCACATCACGGGGGAACGCCGCAAAAACAGCGCAGTCAACGAAGGGGACTGCTCAGTTCGCTAGCCAAACGGACGGCAACGGCCGTTGCCACCACACGCGCCCTCACCAGCAAACTCGCCCAGGAAACCATGGAGAGTATCACCAATCCCGGCCACGCCGCCGAGCTGGCCATAGACCTATCCCTGGCAGCAGGTCGGCTCGTTTTTCGCCCCCCCGATCCCAAAACCATTCTCAAAGGGAATTTAGGCGTGGCCAAAAAGGTCGCCTGGTCCCATGCCCTTTCGCTGCCAGAAATCAAAATGATCAAAAATATGTGCGGCGGCACCGTCAATGACGTGTTGGTATCAGCCCTAACAGGCAGCCTGCGCCGTTATTTGATGGCACAGGGTGTCTCCGTAGATGGCCTTAGCTTTCGGGCAGCCATGCCAGTCAATATTCGTCCTCCTGAGAAAATGGAAGATTTGGGGAATCAATTTGGTATTGTTTATCCGACACTTCCCATTGGGATTGCAGACCCAGAAGAACGGATGAGAATTGTCCATGAGCGCATGGAACAAATCAAGGCAAGCCACGAAGCAGTGGTCGCCTTTGGCATCTTAACTGGCATTGGCGTCTCTCCGGCAGAGGCACAAACACGCATGGTTGATATGTTTGGCAGCAAAGCCTCTGTCGTCATCACAAATGTACCTGGGCCGCAAATACCGCTTTACATTGCGGGCAAAGAACTGGATACACTCATGGCTTGGGTGCCGCAAGCGGGGCGCGTCTCATTAGGTCTCAGTATCATAAGCTATAACAACAAAGTGTTTATTGGGATCATATCGGATGAAGGACTTGTGCCCAATCCCAATATGATTTTAGCTGGCTTTTATGAAGAATTTGAGATCCTCAAGAAACTAGCTGCAACCAAACAGGTCAAAGGTGCAACCAAACAGGTCAAAGCTGCAACCCAGGCCAAAGTGGATTTGGAGCGGTGTCACGCCCTCACCCAAAGTGGCCGCCAGTGCAAAAACCGGGCGTTGTCTGGGTCACAGTTCTGCCATGTTCATCGGCAAACGGCCGTTTAGAATCCCGATACGTGACCATGAAAAATGACAGGGGACAGGGATAACGAATCGCTAAGCGCCGCTATCCAAATTGTCAATCAAGGCCAACATCTCCCCCGTTGCCGGAATATCTTTCATGCTGTGACCGTAATGAATAAAGCGAGCAATGCTCTCTTTGTCGATGAGAACCTGAGCTGGCATCCGGCCTAATCTAAAAATTTTAATTTGCTGACCATACAGTTTCAGCACATCATGTTTGGGATCAGGCAAGCCGACAAATGGCAAATTATTTTCATCAAAATATTTTAAAAACCGTTTAGCAGCTTCAGGACCAACCACGATAACGGCCGTTTCGCGTTCCTCAAATTTCCCATAATCTTGGCGCAACTGCGCCATATGCGCACGGCAGAATGGTCAGGTGAAACCCCGATTGAATACCAGCAAGACATTTTGCTTCCCCTTAAAATCAGACAGAGAAACCAACTTGCCCTGGTAATCAGCCAACGTGAAATCGGGCGCAGCCGCATCAATTTGTACTTGAGCCATTGTACATTCCTTCTGTTTTTAACCACCCACCAGCAGCCAACGCATGGTGGCTAGCGGGCAGCAATCAATTGATTCCTGTCAACCATTTTAACGAACGGTCATATTTTGTCGATATTTTCGCCAAGCTGTCTTTGCCGTTCCTGTGATTCAGCCCGACCAAGGGATAAAAGTCACTTGAAGCGCATCCATCAAATCCATACCTTATGTATGGGTGCGCACAAAGAACCGCCAGTAGAGGAAAATGGCAATCACATAAGATGTTATGGTGCCTAAAAACACGGGCGTGAAACCAACATGTACTTGCAGCCAACCACTGACAGTGGGGCTAAACGCCCAGCCAAAATTCCAGCTCATACTCACCAAACTAGCAACAGTAGCTCTAGCCTCTTCATGAACCTGCTCCATAACAAATGCTTGATAAACAGGATTGCTCATGTTCATCAACATCAAGCGCACCAGGTAAGCTGCTGCACTGATCCAAAACCAGGGCGCAAACCCCATAAGCGCCAAAAACGGAATCGACAGCGCCTGAGAGCTGACCATCACCTTCATTTTGCCATACCGGTTTGCTAAGGGTGGCGCAGCAAGCAAACCACCAGCCATCGCCAAAGAACCAAGGGCAAACAAGGTGCCGATGGTGCCATCTGAGGCTGCATAGGTATGGCGGTAAAAAACGTTCATGAAGGGCATCAACAAACCCGCTCCCAGAGACGTGATGAAAATAGGCAAGATCAGCTTGCCCAACAAGCGGGGATGCTGCCGAGCGTAATCCAGCGGTGAAATCTGGGCGTTGTCATCCTGCACCAATCGTGTGGACGGGCGGATAAAGGCCAGCGGGATCAAGGAAAGCGCAACAATGCTCCCAATCACCGCCATCGTCAAACCATAGGCTGTAGCACTGCTGGCATCAGCGTTAACGGCCGTTCCCACCCATCCCGGCAGTTGACCCACCAACCAATTCCCCACAAAGCCCGCTATCATCTGAATGCCAAAGCTGAAGGAAAAGAGATAAGTGCGCTCCTCTTCTCCACTGTTTTCCATGATAAACGGCCCCAGAGTCACCCCAGACAAACTTTGTCCCACACCCAGAATCGCGCTGAAGATGAAAAACCCTGCCATCTCCCGCCACAGCACTGTGCCGAAAACGGCCGTTGTCGTCAGCAAACTAGCCAAAATCAAGGTACGTTTACGCCCGATGCGGTCACCGATGATACCTGCGGGCAAGGCCGTCAACAAAGCCACCAAATTCGTCATGGTGAGCAGCTGCCCCAGAACCACCTCATCAAAGCCAAGACTGAGAGCATAAAAGTTAAACAACAGGCGATACATGCCAAAAGCCATACCATTGAGGACGGTATAACCTAAATAGAGGCGTGCATTGGGTGAAAACAGCCGAACCTTACCAGCATAATCCGTAACACCTTGCCGCAGGCGCAGCACCACATTCCGAGAAGATAAAGTTGGAAAATTCATGAAAAGGGGTCTTTACCACTTAGGGGTATTTCAAATTAAGATTTTGTCGCCGTCATCAAAAAAAACGGTAAATAGACAACTTGCTCCCAAGACCCATCAAGATTATCAGCCATCCGCCAGGCCTGGTCAAGAGAGATCTTTTCCTCTGGCAAAAGCGGTAACGTGCGCAAGAAATCAAAGCGCAGCTGTGATGGCGCAGACAAACGCTCCAGCAAATCAACGCGCACCGCAAAACCTGCTGCGGTCAAAAGCCGGGGCAACATCCGCCCCAAGCGCGGCTTCGCCCCAACCCGCGCCAAAGCCGATACCCAAATATCCTTCGTGGCAATCTCCGGTGGATACTCAATCATGCCAGCGTAATCAGGCTCTAAAGCAACAAAGACACCACCTGGCTCAAGAACTCGGTAGATCTCACTAGCAACAGGAACCGCCTGAGTAACCCACATCAGCACACATTGGCAAAAAATCAAATCAAAGCTGCTATCGGCAAAGGGGAGCGACAGGGCATCGCCACAAAGAAAAGGAGCAGTGGTCACTAAGCTTGCCGAAGTATCAACGCGATCCAACGCCGTCACAAAACCACCACCACGCCGCACCAACTCTCCCGTCACCGCGCCGTAGCCAGCTCCCAAATCCAAAATCCGCCGCCGCCGCGCAATCCCTATCCGCCGCAGCAGCCGCGCCCGCGCCGGAGCCAGCCATTCAGCCTGCGCCGTCAACAAGGACTTTGAAGGTAACGAAGGAGTGTCCACGAGAGAAAGATAGATGAAAAGAGATTAAAGATTGCAAGCAAAGGCGCTTCCAATCTCTAATCTTCATTCTTTAATAATTGATTTTACCGTCCCCCACCGGCGCACGCACAAGCACAAGCACAGCCCGCACAAGCACACCCCCCGCCGCCAGAAGACCCCCCACTGCCAGAGGAAGAAGCCAGTCCCTTGAAAATATCGCCTGTCACCTTGTCTACCCCGCTCAGGTTAACTACGCCAGCTTTACCTAAGTCCAGACCACCCGGCGAAATAGCGTCAGCCAAACTGCCGGTTTGCGCTTCCGTCCAGCCAGCAAAAGAAGCTGCAACATCAGCAAACGATGTCTTGCCGCCATGAGATGACCCTGATGACCCACCACCAATCGCAGGCATAGACAGACCGCTACCCGCATTGCCCATAATATACGGCCTCACCCAGGTTGGACGATAGGTGTAATCACGACGCTGCAATACCGGACTATAATTATCAGCCATCATCACCCAAGGCCATGTCTTGTCTAAGAATTTTTCGTATTCGGGCAAATCACCAATACTGGCAGCCTCCTCCATGGCTCGGCTAACTATCTTCTTGTAATAATCTTGGGTATCAGAGAGATCAAACCCTTTCATCTTCCGCGCCACATTCTTGACTAACGCGCGCATCGAAGCCCCAAAATCCAGTTCCTGGATCGGTTTGCCTGCTCTTTTCTGTAACACATCCAATATGTGATGCTCGTAACTCCGTAACACGACACCATGTTTCCTGGCTTCCTTTCGACGAAACAAACGCCGCTCCGCACCTTTGTCTTCGTCAGGAGCGACATACTCTTCATTGACCTTAACGGTGAACGGTGAATCACTCTCCAATGACACCACTTGCTTATCGAGCAGGCCAAACATGATGAGCAGCAGCACCTTATTCAACGGTAGTTCCAACAAAATGGCCGCTTCTGGAGCTGTCAGCCCTCGTTTAATGCCCCCCCCTTCCACCTGGGCAATGGCAGGCAAATAGGAATCCTTTTTATTTTTCAGGCTACGTTCAACCAACACCACAGCTAAAATGGAAATAGGCAAAATCAGAAAAGTAAGCAGTGGCGTGACACGCATCATATATACAGCTCCGCAGCCCAGCACAGCAAATAAGGAAAAGCCAGTAAACCCGGTGAAACGGAAAAAAGCAACAGCCAACAAGACAAATGAAATAAAGGCAAGCGTGATAGGGACAAGAGGATTGTCCAGCAGCCATTTCGAGGTAATATCAAGCAAACTTTGCTCAACCACACGGGTCATTCCAGTGGTAGGGAATGAAGTGCCTACCAGATACGGCTCTGAGGCGCTACCCTCAGGGTAACGCCAACCAACGACTGTATGCTCTTCAAATATCGCCTTATCTGTAAACTCAACCTCTTGATACAACACATCTTCAGGCATCACCTCTGGCAGCATATGGATCAAGATCCAAATATCGCTTGTGCCATACACAATTGAGGGATCAAACCACGTGGGCGTAATCTGCAACGAAGCATAACCATCTTGCGTGGTATCTTCGTAAACCATATCGGGCATGGTAAATTCAACATGTAATGTGCCAGTCTGCCCTGCAAGGATCGCATGTTCATCCAGGTGAATCTCTACCCCGGTGTCAATATATTCAGATGTATAAATTTTCTTGAGAGGCTGCCCGTCAATGGAGGCAATGAAGTTGCCAATATCATACCCATCATGTGGCGTGCCAATATCAACGATGTTAATGGGCGAGCCTGAGTTGTCAAAGGTAATATCATACACAATTTTGGCAGAGGCATCTGGCTCCACAAAAACTTGCATGCGCAGTTCCGGCACCTGGAATGAGTAACCCTGCGCCAAGACACCAGACGCCGGAATAAACATGGTAAGCGCCAGCAAGAAAACCAGCACCCACATGCTGCCCCGCCGGTTGGCAATACTGATGATTGACGATATTGATAATTGACGATGGGTGCTTGACAGTTGACGATTAACGATGTTTGCTTGACGCTTAACGCTTGATGCTTGTGGTTTGCTATCGACTAAAAGCCGCTCACTACCCACTGAAAGCTGTTCACCGTTTGTGGAAAGCTGTTCACGCTTCTTCGGTTTCATAACGCTCCTCCTACCCCTTGCGCCCAGCCGCTTTGTTCGCGGGGGCAATCTACTTCACAAATCACTAAACCTGGACAATCGGGACAGCGCGTTGGTGCTGAGACTCGTTCTCGATACCGTTTGAAGGCTTCATGCTGCCAGATCGTTTGCCAATCTGTTGTAAGCACGTTGCCAGCCACCTGGTATGCACCACGTGGAGGAATGACGCCTCCATTTGGCTCGATACGAACGGAGGCATCTCCGGTGCAGCGGGAACCAAGCCTGATTTGCGCAGCTAACGATATTCGCGGGTCACGTTGGATAGGGGGCTGCCATAGGAAGCGCACCGCTGTTTCTTCTGCAATTTCTTCGACCCAGCTAGCCGTTTGCGGCATGTCCTGGACGGTCAATGCGCCATTTGCTTCTTCGTCTGACATATCTTTTGGCGCAACCACAGCAAAGAATGAATAGTTATAAATGCCAGCATCTATCAGAGCATCAATAGTCAGGCGCAGCCCATTAAAGGTACGCTCAACCAGGGGGATTTCGGCGACGATGCTGATTTCATTTTCCTGGATTGTTCGGTAGAGGTCGGCGATTAAGGCGTGATCACCTTCTCCCACCAGCGCGTCATGGATTTCGGCGTCTGCCGAAGCGTAGAGAACGGTGATGTGATCAATGCCTGCCATTGCTAAATCGTGGATAAGGTTTCCTGGCATTAAATCAGTGGCTCGACCACGCACACCAGCAATGAGACCCAGGTCTTCAGCATGTTCGACGGCGCGTACGAGATGCTCAGCATTGGGGTTTTCTGGCATGAGGAAGGTGACGTGAGGAATGCCGATGTCCCATAATTTAGCTAGCAACGGCATACTTTTTTCTGGCTCTGCTAAGGGTATATTCGCTTCTAGCGGCGCCATGAGCCGCGAGCGAAATATGTCGATCTGGCTTTCGTCGAAGTTGATGATGGGGTAGTTATCGCCAGGGGCAGCCAGGGTGTCAATCAAGCTGGAAACTTTGTGAATATCGGCCTGGATGGTATCGCTGTCTGCGCCCCGGTAGCTTGCTTGGACACCTTCTAGCACTGATTCGGGAGAACGGCCGTTTAGCAGTTCGTAGGCCATCATCACTCCCGTCGGAGACAGATGCGCTGCCGCTGTGGCATTGGCCAGCAGCATCCCCTGCCCATCCGGCTCGACGCGCAGGTGAAAGCGGGTGTAGGTACCATCGGATTCCCGCTGGTAATGGTAAAGGCCAGATTTCACCACAGTCGGTGGTTTGGCTCTATGCGGAATAAACCATCGTCGGAGTCGCTCTTTGTCCATTTTTTTTGTCCTTTTAATCTCGTATGACCAAATCTTTAAGCGTTATTTTTCGCCTTATACCCCAATATTTTCCAAGGAGATAAACGTGGTAGAACGAGTATCACTGCCAGAACGGCCGTTTCCATTGCCACGGCGACACGTCCCACAAGCTAAACTATCGGCACCGACGATGCGGTTGCCATCACGCGCTTCACGTTCAATACGACAGCCGCCGCCACACAAAGGTAAATCAGGACACTCCCAACATTTTTCAGGCAGCCCAGCCCACACCGGGTCATCCTCACGGTCGCGGAAAGTGCGGAACAGTTCGCTGCCCCAAATTTGCGACCAATCGTCGCGCAAGATATTGCCAGCAGATACATAAAAAGATTGGCAGGGCAGCACATCACCATTTGGCTCAATACAGATAGAATATTCACCTGCGTTACACCGTTTGGCGCCAATTTCCAGTTCAACGGGAGACATACGACAATATTCGGTAGGCGTGTACCACAAGAATTTCATACCTTTGTCCGCAGCATGGTCGCGCACGCGCACGAGCAAAGAAGGCATTTCCTCTTCGGGAATGGCATGGGGATCAGCAAAGCCGCCACCACTGTAAATCATGCCATTCATAGCAAAGGTACGAATGCCCAAGTCGTAGAGGAAGTCAATGATTTCTTCGACGTGATCCATGTTGCGCCGCATGAGCGTGGTATTGGTGATGGTGTGGAGGCGGCTGGCCACGGCGTTTTGAATGCCACGCACAGTTTGGTGAAAGGAACGGGCATTCATGACGGCATCATGCACAGCAGGGCGGCTGGAGCCAAGCGTGATCTGCACATGGTTGAGACCAGCTCCAGTCAGTTTTTCCACATAGGGCAGGTGAGAAAGAGAACGGCCGTTTGTGTTCAAACCAACCACATGCCCCAACCCGTCTGCATACTCAATAAGTTCTGGCAAATCAGGGTTGAGAGTAGCCTCGCCACCTGTAAAAATGAGATGCGGCACACCTTGTTTGTTCAAAATGTCAATGACCCGCTTCCAATCACCCGTAGTTAACGAGGCCATGTCAAAACGATCCGGCTCGTTGTAACAATGTTGACACGCATTGTTGCACCCATACGTCACAGCTAAATCCGCCTTGTATGGTGCCTTAGCCCGATGGCTAAACAGGGCGGTACGTTGCAAGTCACGGACAGCACAAGTGGGGCAGCCCGTCTCCGGCGCCCGAAACCGATCAACCATCGTGTAAATTTTCGTCAGTTCCGCCTGCATTTGCGGACGGTCTTGAGGATGAAGCCGACGGTTGAGACCAGACCTGGCCTGGTTTTGAGGCACACCACACAAGGCAAAAAATGCCATTTCTGCCGCCGTGGGGTTAAGATGAATGACATCTGTGACATCGACAAACAGCACACCTGAACCATCCTGTTCCAGGCGAAAATGAATCCGCTTTTGTCCACCATCCAATGGCACGTCAAACGTCTGCAATCCAGGCGAAAGCGTTGGCAACGCAGAAAACGCCGCCCGAAAGCTCCCCAAGTCATATTTCAACTGCTGCCATAGGCGCTGACCTAACTTTGCCATGGAGAATTTTCCTTTGGCTGCTGGGCTGCCAGGTTGTCAGAGTGCCGGGTGATAAGATGAGGCGTAACTTTGCCCCTGCCCTCCAGTGCCACGCTGCCCCTTTTTACCATTTTGGCTTTTCCTCAAATTGGTAACTGGCTCCACAATATTCGCAATTCACAAATATGGCGCCAGCTTCAACATTAATAGATTTTTCGCTCAGTGGAGCGTCGCAATTTTGGCAGCGAATTTGTTCGATATCCACATCACCACTCAAATCAATTTTTTGCACGACGGTGGTTTGGTTTTGTTGAGGACGCATTCTAGCCATATAAATAAAGCCCCCTGCGGCCAGCAGCAAGATGATACCAAAGCCGATGCGTATGAGCTGCCCCTGGGAGCCAACCAGAAAGACAAAACCAAAGAAAGCGAGGACTGCTGCAATAAGATACGAAACGATTTTCATAGAAGCTCCTATTCTGGTGGCTTAAAGTGCCCCGGCTCAAAGCGTCCGGCGCTTCGTCCAATTGCCACTTAAATCCAATGCCGGGCACTTGTGAGTGCAGGCATTGCATCAATTGTAAAGGGGTCACGGTTAAAATTCAACATAGTTTCACCCATTGACTGGATGAATGTCATATATTCTCAATAACGGTAGAATACAGAAACGGCCGTTTGTTTGTTAAACTATAGTTCCAATCAGATGGCTTCCATCCCATGAACCGGCTCACTGCCCTCATCAACACCCGGCACACCGCCGCAGCCATGGGCAAACAAAACAGCAAAGAACGTTAGGAGAACCCTATGGCAAGAAAATCTCTTGGCTATACTGAACTAGAATGGACCTGCCCCTTTTGCAGCACCCGCAATCCTGGCACCGCTGAAAAGTGCACCAGTTGTCGTGCGCCACAGCCAGCAGACGTACAATTCGAGCAAGCTGCCGAAGACAAGCTCATCACCGACAAAGAAAAAATTGCCCGCGCCAAAGCCGGCGCAGATATCCACTGCCCCTTTTGCAATGCGAGGAATCCTGTCAACGCCACCCAATGCGCTGAATGTCTGGCCGATCTGAGCGATGCCACTAAACGCCAATCAGGACAAACCATCGGCGCCCACCGGGACAAAGCAGCCCCCGACGTGGCTTGTCCTGCCTGCGGGCAAATGAACGCCGCCGCCAACATGACCTGTGAACAGTGCGGAGCCAGCCTCGCCGAAACGCGCCCATCTGATCCCAAACCGGCACCACCACCATCACCAACGAAAAAAACGGGACGCTCCACAATGACGTATGCCATTATCGCCATCGTGGTGGTGCTGATGCTTTGCTGCGGCGGCACGCTCCTCTTCATGTTCACCAACACCAAAGATGTGACCGGGCAAGTCACTGGCGTAGAATGGGAGCGTACCATCAACATCGAAGGGCTTGTTCCTGTGGAATATGAGACGTGGCGCGATAACGTGCCTGCTGGTGCGAGCCTCGGTTCATGCCGCCAAGAAGTACATCACACCCAGCCCAATCCAGCACCTGGAGCCAACGAAGTGTGCGGCACACCTTACACGGTGGACACCGGCACAGGCGTGGGCGAAGTGGTGCAAGATTGTGAATACGAAGTCTATGCTGATTACTGCACATACGTTGTTGACGAATGGCGCGTTGTCGATACGCTGCGCCGCCAGGGCAGCGACCACAATCTTCTCTGGCCCGATATCAATCTAACCAACCAGCAACGAGAGGGCAACCGCGACACCGATTACGTGATCATCTTCCGCACTGATGGCAAAACCTACCGCTACACCACCAACAGTGAGGCTGAATTCAACGCCGCTCAACCCGGCACAACCTGGATCTTAAAGCTCAACTCTTTTGGCACTATCAACGACATCGAGCCAGAATAAAATGAATCACACAGAAAACACAGCGCTGTGATCTAGTTTTTTGGAGAGTCACTATGGCACACAATGACATTGGCGACTTACCTCTGGATGATTTTAGAAGAACAGGACATGAAATTGTCGAGTGGATAGCAGATTATTTAGAAAACACAGAGCAATACCCCGTTCTTTCACGAAGCAAACCAGGGGAAATTACGGCACAATTGCCCGACAAACCGCCCGTTACCCCAGAATCTTTGGCCAGCATACTGGTTGATTTCCAAGAAATCATTTTGCCGGGCATTACCCATTGGAATCACCCAAACTTTCACGCCTACTTCAGCACGTCTGGTTCAATACCTGGCATCCTGGCAGAAATGCTCACGGCCGCGCTAAACGTAAATGGCATGTTGTGGCGCACCTCCCCTGCTGCGACCGAGTTGGAGGAAGTCACCCTGGATTGGCTGCGCCAACTGCTTGGTCTAGCAGAGGGTTGGGATGGTGTTATCACAGACAGCGCATCGATGTCGAGCATGATAGCAATGGCTGCTGCCCGGGAAGCCGTTGAAGGGTTGGATATTCGCACCAAAGGGATGGCTGGGGCTGATATTCCACTGCTCCGCGCTTATATCTCTGAGCAAACCCATTCTTCGCTGGAAAAGGGAGCTATGGTCTTGGGCATTGGGCAGGAGAATGTGGTGAAGATTCCGGTTGATGCGGCAAACGGGATGGATGTGGCGGCTTTGGAAACGGCCGTTCTGCAAGACATCTCCGAGGGAAAACGGCCGTTTTTCGTGTGTGCCACTGTGGGAACCACCTCAGCTGCCGGGGTCGATCCCGTGCCCGCTGTCGCCGACTTGGCACAAAAGCACAATATGTGGCTTCACGTCGATGGTGCCTATGGCGGCATGGCGGCCATCGTGCCCGAAAAGCAATATTTGTTTGCTGGCGTCGATCGAGCCGATTCGCTCGTTGTCAATCCACACAAATGGCTCTTCACCCCTATGGATTTGAGTGCCTGCTACACGCGACACCCCCACATCCTCAAACGCGCTTTCAGCCTGCTGCCCGAATACCTGCGCAGCGCCGAAACTGACGCGCACACAGTACGGGATTACATGGACTACGGCGTGCAGCTCGGCCGCCGCTTCCGCGCCCTCAAACTTTGGTTCATCTTACGCGCCTACGGCCAAGAAGGATTGATCTCTCGCTTACGAGACCACATGCGTCTAGCGCAATTATTTGGCTCCTGGGTTGGGGCATCGCCTGATTTCGAGGGCATGGCACCCATCGTATTCAGCACCGTTTGCTTCCGCGCCCACCCACAAGGCGTAGATGACGAGGCCAAGCTGAATCAATTGAACGAAGCATTGATGGATGCGGTGAACCAATCAGGAGAAATCTTCATCTCGCACACAAAACTGCAAGGTAAATACACCCTCCGCCTTGCCATCGGCAACATCCGCACCACGGAAAGACACGTCCAGCAAGCGTGGGAGCTGCTACAAAAGAGAGGGCGGCAGTTATGGAAAGGTTAACCAGGATGAGGATTTAGATCCAAAATCCATCGTATTCTAAACCCTTGCCGCCCTCACGTCACGGCATCAGCTAACCAAAATTCGGCCACAACCACCACAGTAAACGAGTTCGCCTGTCTCCACTTTTTTTACTTTATGGGCAGAGACTGTTGTGAAGCACGCCTGACACTGATTAACTTGGAGTTTGACAACCGCTACGCCGTTTTTACGATTACGCAAATTTTCATAATCATCAAGAGAACGAGCATCCATACTGGCTGCTTGCTTTTTGCGGTCTTGAGTCAGGTGGTGCAGCGTGAGCGCCAGTTCATTCTGCTCTTGGGCTAAACTCTCTTGGGCCGCCTCGCGCTCAGCTTCTAATTTAAACAACACTGCCTCAGCAGCGCTTTTTTCGCCTTCCGCATCCTCCACGCAGACCATGGCTTCTAAAATATCATCTTCAAGCGCAGCACGACGGCGTGTCAACGACTCGACTTCGCTTTGTAAATCCTCTAATTCTTTGGGATTTTTGATGCTGCCTGAGTACAAGCGTTGCTCAGAACGTCTGGCTTTGGCGTTGAGAGCTTCTAGTTCGGCAGTAAACTTTTTGTGTTGGGTTCGGTATTCTTCTAACTCGGAAACGGCAGTTTCCACTCTACTCCTCGCGGCCAACAACTCAGCCGACTCTTTCTGCAAAGCCAACACCTCCAAGAGACGTGATTTGGTCTCCTTCATCTGCGAATCAATCTGCTGCAATCGGTAAAGCGCTCGTATTTGTGCCATGTGGAATGTCCCCTACGTGATTTTAAATTCTTGAAGCATGCGTCACGCGCAAAAAATAGATTTTACGCATACGGCAAAATTATAACACCGAAACCGACTTACTCGCATGAGCAAAGTGACCGTCTAAAAATTAGTCCCCGTTTTTTAGGGATAAAGGTCACTTGAAGCGCACCCATCAATTCCATAACTCATTTATAGATGCCCAAAGTTGCCATTCCTGCCCCGATCAGGTATATATCCCCTCCGCTATGACTGCTAATTTATTTGAACTAACTGAACAGCCCTATTCGGAAGAAGATGCTGAATGGGACGCCTTCGTGGCGGCACATCCCAATGGCAGCATTCTGCAAACCGCAGCGTGGGCGGCTCTGAAAAACAAATTTAACTGGGGATCCCAGCGTGTGTGGCTGCGTAAGGATGGCAAACTGGTCGCTGGCGGCCAAATCTTATTCCGCTCCAAAGCGTTAGGCATCATCAAAATAGGTTACATGCCTCATGGACCACTGGTCAACTGGGAAGATGATGAGCAAGTCAAAGTACTGCTCAATCAAATCGATCAGGCAGCTTACAAACGTGGGGCTGGTATTCTGAAAATGGAGCCTCTTCTGTGGCAAGCTGATATGCCTGCCGACGCCTGGGGTTCTCTATGCGAAAAACACGACATTTTGGCGCACACAGACACCATCCAGCCCCCCAACACTGTCATGCTTGATTTACAACCCGACCTTGATGAAATCATGAAGCGCATGAAATCTAAAACGCGCTATAACATCCGTCTGTCTGGACGAAAAGGGATCGTGGTGCGACCAGGCACCAAGGAAGACCTGCCTGTTTTCAATGGGTTGATGCGCGTAACCGGACATCGAGATGGGTTTGGCATCCACGACCCCCAATATTACAAGACAGTCTACGACTTGTTTGCCCCCGACAACCATCTAGCTTTGTTTATTGCCGAGTTTGAAGAACGGCCGTTAGCAGCCATCATGGTCTCAAGTTTTGGCAATAAAGCCATTTACCTTTACGGTGCCTCCAGCAATGAAGAACGACAGCGCATGCCCACTTACGCCCTGCAATGGGCGGCCATCCAATGGGCTAAAGCACAAGGCTGCACCAGTTACGACCTTTGGGGCATCCCTGACGCCTCGGCAGAAGAACTGGAAGCTCATTTCACCAACCGCCACGATGGTCTCTGGGGCATCTACCGAGCCAAACGAGGCTACGGCGGCCAGGTTCAACGCACTGTCGGCGCTGCTGACCGCGTTTACAACAATATGGTTTACAAACTTTATCAATGGTGGAGGAATCGGTGATTTAACCACCAGGGAACAGGGGGCGATATGCCGTGTTTTGTAAAACGATTACCGACCATCGCACCCCGTTTACCAATGACTGATCACCCAAAATGACGACAGAAACCCAATACCGCGCCTCCACGTTCAAAGTGGAAAGATCCCCAACAGCCTGGCAGCAAGCCCTCGGCTCATTACCCCATGCGCACCCGCTGCAAAGTTGGACCTGGGGCGAGTTCAAATCACGTTGGGGCTGGCAAATGATTCCCTGCCTGTTGACTATCGCTGAAAACAGTTGGAACCCGTTGGCGGCAGCGATGGTACTCAAACGAGCTGTCCCCCGATTGCCCTATTCGGTGCTGTACGTGCCTCGAGGTCCCATTTTGGATTACAACGATGGCGCTCTGCGTCGTGTGGTGCTGGCTGAACTAGAAAACATTGCCAGGCGCGAAAATGCTATTTTCATCAAGATCGATCCAGCTGTGGTCAAAAGCTGGGGATTGGAGGAGGAACGGCCGTCCCCCATCGGCAGCAAGTTTAGCCAAGAATTGGCAAAACGGGGCTGGCACCATTCAGACGAACAGATCCAATTCCGCAATAGTATCGAAATTGACCTCCAGCAATCTGAAGAGGCGATCTTGGCGGCCATGAAGCAAAAAACTCGCTACAATATCCGCCTCGCTGGACGCAAAGGCATTGCAATCAAGCACGGCACCCCGGCTGATTTTCCCACTATTGTGAAGATGTATAAGGAAACGGCCGTTCGTGATGGATTTACCATTCGTCCCGTCGAGTATTATCTCGATGCCTGGCAATCATTCTACGATGCGGGCATGGCCCACCCCATCATCGCCCAATATGAAGGCAAGGCCATCGCTGCTGTCGTCCTCATCAAATTCGACCAAACCGTCATCTACATGTATGGCGCTTCCACCAATGAAGAGCGCAACCGCATGCCCACTTACCTGTTACAGTGGGAAGCCATTCGTTGGGCAAAAGTCCACGGCGCAACCATCTACGATATGTGGGGCGCACCCTCTGAGTTTACCGAAACCGATCAACTGTGGGGCGTTTGGCGTTTCAAAAAGGGCTTTAACGGGCAAGTTGTGCGGCACATTGGCGCTTGGGATTATATCAACAAACCATTCTGGCACTGGCTGTATACCAACGTGCTACCCAAATACACCAACTATTTGCGCACACGAAATTCATCATAATTGGCATTTAACAATGAACACAAACAGTTCAATATTTTGCACTACAAATGTTTGTAGTACGCGCTTTAGCGCGTAAAACAGCGCACTGAAACTAGTTGTTTGTAGTACGCGCTTTAGCGCGTAAAAACAGCGCACTGAAGTACGCACTACGAACTTTGATGTGCTTTAGCGCGTAAAACCGCGCACTGAAGTACGCACGACGAACTTTACGCGTAAAAACAGCGCGAGGGTATCTGGTTTCTTTTGTTAACCTCAAAGGATAATGAGTGCCAACAGCACTTGATACCTGACA
>PDQY01000064.1 GCA_002746795.1 Chloroflexota bacterium
CCTTCCTGGGATTGGCAAACAGAAGATATCCTCATTCAAATACATCCCCTCACCATCCCCGCCGAAAGCCAACCAGGCAGCTATCGCACCATCATCGGCATTTACGATAGGAACACCCAGGAGCGCGTCCCCATTTTCAACAAAAACAGCCTGCCACTTGATACCTTCTTTGACGCCCCCCCACTGACCATCCAATGAATTCCCCTCCGCGCCACCACACCGCTGCCTTAACCACATTCACGCCATCTCCACATAAAACGATTTGCTATTCACGAAATCCGAATTATCATTGCACCCCATGAGTGAACGACGGTCTGCCGAAGAGCTATCAGTTAAAGAACTAGAAGAACTTCTCTACCGCAAAAAGCGAGAAGAGCGGCGCAAACGCCTGGAGCGGATGGAAGAAAACGGCCGTTTAGTTGTCGTTGATGGCCTGAAACCTCCCCACCCAGAACCGCCGAAACTAGAACGGCCGTTAGTCACCCCCACCGGCGCCCTGGCAAACTACATCCTCACCCCCGAAGAAGACACACCCAAACCCGGCGCCGATAAACATGGTGAAAAAAAAGCGATCAATTGGCGCTGGATTTCCAACAAAGTCTGGTTACTCATCGAAATTGGCGCCGTAGTAAGCTTCATCATGCTGCTAGGCGGCATTTGGCTTACCCGGCTAGAACTCAACCAAGAACTGGCTCAGGTACAGCAAGCCCAAGTGCAAAAAGTAGCTTTGCCCACCCCCACAGCCACCCCCATTATCGGCCTGGTAGTGCTGCCATCCGGTCATAAACCACCCATCGAAGGCCATCCACCAGAAGCTGGCGAAGCAGGCAACATTCCGGCACACCTGCTCCCCGCACTCAACTCCTACGTACCGCCCCCCATTCCTACCCCTGGTCCCGAGCAAGCACGCCGTATCGAAATCCCAGCCATCGGCGTAGACAGCACCATCGTGCAAGGCGATCATTGGGAGCAGTTAAAAAAAGGCGTGGGGCAAATGGTTGGTTCCGCTCAACCCGGCACAGAAGGCAACATGGTTTTATCCGCCCACAACGATATTTTCGGTGAAATCTTTCGCCATTTAGACAAATTAACTCCTGGTGACGAAATCATCATCTCCACCGAACGCAGCAGCTACCGCTACATCGTCCGTGACATTGATGTCGTCAAGCCAACCGACGTTTACGTGACAGATCCCACCACACACGCACAAACCACCCTCATCTCCTGTTACCCCTATCAGATCAACACCGACCGCATCGTTGTCTTCGCCGACTTGGTCACAAGTAAGAATTCCTCATAATTTTGTTGACGCCTCCAGTAGCTTGTGCTATGATTCTGCTCGATGTCCGGTCATTAGACCGGATTATTTGTTCTTAACAGAAATTTGTAATGTCGGGCCACCCAAAAGCCCGCTTACACCATGAAAATTGGAGCGTGAAGCAATTCGCAGAAGAGGTAGACCCAAACCACGTAAACCGAGCAGTGTCAATTACCGGATCAACAATCGGATTCGTGTTAAAGAAGTTCGATTAATCGATCAGAACGGGGACAACCACGATGTCGTTCCCACCCGCAAAGCACTAGAAATGGCGCAAGAAGCTGAACTCGATCTGGTAGAAGTGGCACCTAATGCTAAACCACCGGTCTGTCGTATCATGGATTATGGCAAATTTGCCTACGAAAAGACCAAGAAAGAACGAGAAGCGCGTAAACAGCAAAAGCAAGTTGAAATCAAAACATTAAAGCTCACCCCCAGAACAGCAGATTTTCATCGAGAATTGCATGTTAACAAAGCAAGAAAATGGCTAACAGAAGGGAAAAAAGTAAAATTCCAGATTCGTTTTAGAGCGCGGGAAATTACCTACCCCGAAATTGGTCAAAGAATCCTAGATGGTATTGCTGAAGACCTGGCTGACGTCAGCGAAATCGAGCAAAAACCAAAACTAGAAGGCTGGTCAATGACCCTGATGCTAACCCCAGAGTCCGCCACATAAACAACCAAAACCAGCTTTTCCCAACAAAATACGTCAATCAAAAAGCCCCTTGGGGGGCTTTTTTATGAGGGATAGATACTATGCCAAAAGCAAAAACTAAAAAGTACAAGATCAAAACGTACAAAGCGGCTGCTAAACGGTTCCGCGTGACCGGCACCGGCAAAGTAGTGCGCACCAAAGGCGGCAAGAGCCATCTCCGCCGTCGCCGTTCCAAACGAGTCAAGCGGGCATTAGATAAAATGCTCGTCGTTGAGAGCAAAGGTGATCGGAGACGCATCTCACGTATGGCTCCATATTTGAAAAAATACAAAGCCAATCCGCCCAAATAAGTTAGCAGTCAATCATATCGCTGCCTGGCCTCGGTTTTTAGTAAACAGTGAACCGTTTTCAGTAAACAGTTCCAGTAAAAAAGGCTTGAGTGTCCAGCGCCAACAAGAAATGCGAGGTAATAAATTATGAGAGTAAAAGGTGGGTACACAACCCAACGTCGTCATAAAAAAGTTTTAAGCATGACGAAAGGCCAATGGGGAACACGCAGCAAGCTGTTCCGCCGAGCCAACGAAGCAATGATGAAATCCTATTGGTATGCATACCGGGATCGTCGCGTTCGTCGTCGTGAATATCGTCGTCTGTGGATTACTCGTATCAATGCGGGTTCTCGTCAGCACGGCTTGAGCTACAGCAAGTTTATCCATGGTCTGAAACAGGCTGAGGTGCAACTGGATCGCAAGGTGTTGGCAGACCTGGCTGTCCGCGATGAGGCCGCTTTTGCCGCCATCGTCGATGTAGCAAAACAAGCGTTAGCCTAACCGCTCATACGCCCTACCCTCAGATTGAAGACGCCGCGCTTGACCTCAAGCGTGGCGTTTTTTTATAAGCGCTGCCATCCCGGAAGTTCAAACCTTCTGGGAGACTGTTTGTGCCACAAACGGCGACTTTGCGTAGTTGTCGGCATGCTGGCAGTCAAGTAACATCTTCATTCAAAATGAAACAATGACAACGGGATCAAGTGGCACAGAATCATTCTGGCCTCTTTGTGCCTTCGTCTTGATTTTTAGAACATATGGAGAAAACGGCCGTTTCCCCACAAAAGAAATATCTCATCTGGATGCTGTTAGTCCTGCTAACGGCCGTTTGCCTGCGCCTGTTTGCCCTTACCGCCGCCCCCCCCGGTTTGACCCATGATGAAGCAGATCATGGCATCACCGCATTGTCGATTGTCAAGGGCGCCCGGCACATCTACTTCACCATCGGTTATGGCCGCGAACCCCTGTTCGACTATGCCACCGCCCTGCTCATGGCAGTGACCCGGCCTACCTTCTTAGGGGGACGCCTAACGGCCGTTTTCTTCAGCTTGATCATGATTTCAGGCATGAGCGCCTGGGTGCGCCGTGCTTTTGATAGGCAAACGGCCGTCTTTACAGCCGCGAGTTTAGCAGTCAGCTTTTGGCCAGTGATGACAGCGCGACAATCCCTGCGTTCAATCACCCTGCCAGCGCTGTTTGTGTTGGCAGTTTACTTATTTTGGCGTGGCTTAACCCAATCCGAAAACACAATCTCACACCCAAAGGCACAGGCGCAAAGCAAAAAAACAACCCCCTATTTTCTCGCCAGCGGATTTATTCTAGGTCTGACATTTTACACGTACATCCCTGCTCGAATTTTATGGCTGATTTTTCCGGTAACGGCCGTTTACGCGGTCGGGCAAAATCGAGACCTGTGTCGTCGGATAGGGCTGCAGACGCTGGCCATGTTAACCACCGCCTTACTCACAGCACTCCCCTTACTCCTATACTTGCTGCGCCACCCTGAAGCAGAAAGCCGCATTGGGCAGTTAAGTCAGCCACTGCGTGCAGCAGCCAGCGGCGACTATACCCTGCTGTGGCATAACATCATAGAAGGATTAAGCATCATCGCCATGACAGGCGACAGCTACTGGCGTTACAATATTTCAGGTCAACCGTTGCTGCCCCTGCCCTTTGCCGTACTTTTCCTGGTTGGCTTATTTCTAGCAAGCTGGTGGATCATCAGCCAGGGTTTGTTTGTTAACGCCAAAAGGCAAAAACAGAGAGAAAAAAAACTGCGTAATCTACGATTAAATAAAAAACAGATGCCAGCCGCATCATTTCTAGCTGTGGGCTGGCTAATCTTAGGAGTATCCCCAGTCTTGGTGACCGGGGCGCAGTTGAGTACCACACAAGCGATAGGAATGCAGCCAGTGTTATATCTTTTTCCGGCGTTAGCACTGCGACAAGGCATCCGGTGGCTGAGCCAACAAAACAAGCAGAGAGAACGCTGGGCTTATGCCGCCCTGCTGCTCCTGTTAGCGGGAACGGCCGTTCTCACGAGCCATCGCTATTTCCAGGTGTGGGCAAACCACCCTGACGTACGTGTAGAGTACGAAACCACACTGGTCACAGCCATGCAGGTTTTGAACAAATCTGGCCAAGGCACAACAACCGCACCCACAACGCTCCATGCTGGCATTTCTACCATCACGCCGCACCCCGCTCACAGCCCTGCGGTAGCTGAGATGACTTTGCACAATCCCAATGTAACACTCAGTTGGTTTAACGGACAAAACAGCCTACTCCTGCCCAGCAGCGAAACCAGCACCATCGTTTATCCCGGCTTTACGCCGCTAAATCCAGCGTTAGAACCTTATTTTGAAACGGCCGTTCTGGACACATCTTTGCCCATGCGCGACACAGACCTCGATAAGCCGCTCAATTTCTACCAAGTTGACAGGAATCAGATGCGCCAGCAATGGGGCAGCCAGTTCCTGACAGACAAACCAGTATTCTTCGCAGAAAATGCGCAGTTTTTAGGGTATGATGTGCATACGCCAACCGCCAGGCCGGGTGATACATTTTCAATTGCAACATGGTGGGAAGCAAAACGGCCGTTTGCTGATGGCGTCTTATTTACGCAAATACTGGGCAACGACAACACGGCAATAGCCCAGGCTGATTATCTCGACGTTCCCAGCGACCTGTGGCAGATTGGCGATCAGTTTATCCAGCTGCACCAAATAACCTTGCCCGCCGACATGCCGCCAGGAACATATCCCATCATCATCGGCCTATACAGCTGTCCGCAAAACTGTCCGGCAGAAATCCCGCCGCAGCCCATTCCCACCAGCACCGACGCCAATTTCTACACCTTGCCCATGCAACTAACCGTGACCAACGAATGAACAAACGACACTTCATCGACCTCGCCCTCATGACCGCCATCACCCTTTTCGCCTTCGGCCTGCGTCTCTGGCAGCTAGACAGCTTCCCCCCAGGCTGGCGGGATGATGAAATCATCAACTCGCTAGTCATTTCTCAGCATCTTTTGGATGGCGAGTTGGCCGTTTATTACGCTGATGCCTCGGGACACGAAGCCCTCTATCACGCGCTCAACGCCATCTTTTTAGGACTGTTTGGCGCGACGATTTGGGGTATCCGCTACCTCTCTGTTATTTTAGGCACGCTCACCGTACCGCTCACCTACCTCGTGGGCAAAAAACTATTCAACTCCACCACAGGTCTGGTGGCGGCAGCAGGTCTCGCCGTCAGCTTTTGGGCGTTGATGTACTCCCGCATTGGCCTGCGCCACATCCTCATGCCGCCATTGACCTTGGCCGCGTTTTACTTTTTTTGGCGGGGAATGGAAAGCAAAGAGCCAGGATTAAAGATGAAAAAAACTGACCTGAGCTTGCCCCAGGGGTGGCGTTTGCCCTTCAATCTGCAATCGTCACTCTTTAATTTCACGCTTGCGGCAATATTCATTGGTCTCAGCTTCTACACCTACTTTGCCAGCCGGGGCATGCCTCTAATTTTGGCGGCGTTTTTGGGGTATGCGGCATGGGTGGCATGGCCGCTGGTGAAAGGAAAGTGGCGTGGGATAGTGTGGCTGTTTGTGTTAACGGCCGTTTTAGCAATCCCTCTCCTCCTAACATTGCAGCAGCAGCCAGAATCAGAAGCCCGGGTGGCAGAGCTGGCTGTACCATTGGTGGCTTTGAGTGAAGGCAATGTGGCACCATTGGTGGAGCATGTGCGTATCACGCTGGGAATGTTTGTTAACCAGGGTGATGGCGAATGGCTCTACAACATCCCGAACCGCCCCGTCCTCACCGCGATTGGCGCCATTTTCTTCTGGCTCGGCGCAGCGATAACGGCCGTTCTCACCCTAAGCCCCCTCTGGCACAAACTCAGACAGTGGCTGGGCAAACAACCCGCCCGCCCTACCTCCCCCTCCGAACTGGCTGGCGCTTTTCTGCTGCTCTGGTGGCTGGCTGGTATCTCGCCCGCCTTCATCAGCATCCCGCCTGCCAGCTTAGGGCATACAATTTTAGCGCAGCCAGCAGTTTTCATTTTGGCGGCAGTGCCGATTTGGGGATTAGAGACTCGAAACTGGGGATTGGGGCGCTGGCAAACAAGGTTTGTGGCACTGCTTGGCCTTGTTCTCGTGGCCAGTATCGCCGTGCGGGATTGGCCTGATTATTTTGCCAACTGGCCAGAACGGGGCATGGTACGCTTTTTGTACAGGGCGGATTATCACGAACTGGCTAATTATGTCAACCAAAATGATGCGCTGACTGATTTTGGCGTGAACAGTTTGCTGGCTGGCCCCTGGGATCAAATTGCTTTTGCCAGCGATTTACACCGCGACAACGTCCAGCCCCGTTGGTTCAACGCCGAGCGTGCCATCCTGCTGCAGCCCAATTTGAGCTTCACCAGCTACCCAGAAACGGCCGTTGCCTACCCTGAGGCGTTCAACCCTACAGGCACAACCGTCAGCAGCTTCACCCTGGCTCAAACTGACGCTGTACAACCGGCTGAGGAACCGATCTGTTTTGTCAATGGATTGTGCTGGCAAACGGCCGTTTACCATCCTGTGCAGCAAACCATCGACCTCACCTGGCATGTCAGCCGTGAGTTAGATTTGCCGGAGCAGGAAATCATCAGCAATCCTCCACCGCCCAACGTCTACGCAGGACCACGATTACTTGTCTTTGCCCAACTGCTCGACGCTGCTGGCAATTTCATCGTTGGTGATGACGGGCTTTGGGTAGACATTTATTCCCTGCACCCAGGCGATCGGTTCATGCAGCAGCATCGTCTACCCTGGCCAGCTGGCATGGCAGCAGAAGCAGCTGCCCCGAGCGCCGCCAAAACGGCCGTTTTCGGTCTTTATGATCCCATGACAGGCACCCGCATCCTTACCGCAAATGGGCAAGACCATATAAAATTAGCACTACCATAAAAATAGGACAGTGCTCCCTGAATTCATCACTGTCCAAAGATTCTTAGATAATTCACAACATGCATTCAAGCGAACTCGACAACGCCACTCAACAAAGCAAACGCGGCATCATCATTATTTTGCTCGCCTTCATCATCCTGGCGGCCACCGCCAGCATCATCAATCCGCTGCACGAAGCCACCGACGAACTGCGCCATTACCGCTTTGTGCGCAAAATCGCGCAAGATGGCGCTCTCCCCGTCCAAGGTGAAGAAGGATGCAGCGCCCAGGGACACCACCCGCCACTTTTCTACGCCACGGCAGCCTTCGCCACATTTTGGATCGATACCGGTCAGGAAGTCTGTTCGGGTTTGGAAAACAATCCATTTTGGGCTTATCGCTACTGGGAAGTGGGCCACGACAACAAAAACCAATACCTACACACCAGCGCCGAACAATTCCCCTGGTCTGGAGCTGCTTTGGCGGCGCATCTAGCCCGCTTTGTAAACGTCGCCTTTGGGGCGGCAACCATCTTGCTCACCTGGTTGATTGCGCGGGCTGTATGGCCGAAACGGCCGTTACTCGCCCTGGGTGGCACCGCTTTTATCGCCTTCAACCCGATGTTTGTTTACATGAGCGGCGCCATCAACAACGACATCATTGCCGCCTTCAGCGGGGCGGCTCTTACCCTGGCCTGCGTGCGCCTCCTCACCGACCCCAACGGATTGAGCTATCGTTGGGGTGTGATTTTAGGCCTGCTCTACAGCATGGCTCTCATGAGCAAATTCAACCTGGCCGCCATTGCCGTTCTCGTCGCCATCACCATGACCTGGGTAGCCTGGCGTAAAAAGCAGTGGGGTTTGTGGCTAAAAATGGTACTCATCATCGGCGGCATCGTGTTGCTGTTAACGGGCTGGTGGTTTGCCCGCAACCAAATGCTGTATGGCGAACCCACTGGAGTGCAACGGCTCACCGAATTGTGGGGCGTGCGCAATCCCCTGGAAAGTTTTGACCTCGCCATTTATGAGCTGCCTTATGTCTGGACAAGTTTGTGGGGACGATTTGGCTTTGGCCAGGTTCCCTTGCCAGAACCAATTTACACTGGCTTACGCTGGCTGGCGCTCATGGCCGTACTGGGTTATCTGCTTCCTGTGCTGCGCCGCCAACCCCACAAGTTAAAAGAAGCTGGCGCCCCTCTGCTTATCTTGGTCATCAACGTGACTCTATTCTTTGCTGTTATCTTCAACTACCTTTTGATCAGCCCAGCCGGTCCTATGGGGCGTTTTTTCTTCCCTGCCATGCCAGCGCTGGCTATTCTCATGGGCAACGGCCTGCGCCAATATGTGTGGGGGGCGTTCAGCGGCAGTGAACACAAAACTGACAAGTGGCTCTCCCTCATGACGAATGCAGGCATGGCGACGCTCACCCTGGTGGCACTCTTCGGTTATTTGCGACCAGCTTATGCTCGACCACCTCGTTTTGCTGTCGAAACGGCCGTTCCCCATCCCCTCCACGCCCAATTCGACAGCTTCATTCAGCTGCACGGTTACGACATCCACCCAGATTCCGTCAAACCAGGTGAGCCGATTGACATCGATCTCTACTGGGAAGTCACAGCCAAGCCACCAGGCAATTACTATTTCTTTACCCATCTCATCGATGAAACTGGCACCATTGTCGCCCAAAGAGACACACATCCCGGCTTAGGTCATTTCCCCAGCAGCCAATGGCAAACAGGGGACCGCTTTGTGGAAAGCATCAGGCTCTATCTACCGGAGACCGCCTACACACCGGCCACCGCAGCGTTAAGCATTGGCTTTTATGCGCCAGGCTCCTATCGCCTGGGAATTACTGCCGCCGATGGCACAAGCCTCGGTGATGCTCTCGTCCTCGATACCATTGACATCAGCCCCCAAAGTGATGACATTCCCAATGAAATCAATCAAAATTTCAACAACCAACTCAATCTTGCTGGTTACGAATACAACAAACGCGTATTTCAATCGGGAGATGTATTGGCTGTTGACCTATTCTGGGAACTGCTCCACAATCAACCAGTCGATTATGAAGTGCAGGTTCGTTTATTTGATGAATCAGGCAGAGAAATTGCAAACGGTAACGGCCGTTTTCCCTCTCCAGATGCCGTTATCGAAAATTGGGAACCGGGAGCGGTCATTGAAGATCGACATTTGCTCTATATCGATCCCTCCTATCCATCCGGTACGTATATAATTCACGTCATGTTAATAGACTATGATACCCATGAAGCAGAAAATATAATCGCCGAAGATGGACATGTACTTAATAATCGAATATTATTATCAAGCATAAGAGTGCATCAAAAGTAAGCGATCTATCCAGCAAGACCTGCCGATACCATGTCGTCAGATTGCTCAATACAGATATTAAGTCATAAGGTCAATCAGCTTTTGCACACAAATATTTAGGCAACTTACTTTGTGAATCATCAAGCTAAACACCAAAGAAGCATTATCATTATCCGGGTTCTTTTAGCCCTCTGTGTTGTCTTGTATATTATTTTGCCATTTGTCGCCATAAATTGGGCACGAACCCCATTCCCTGGCTTTATGATCGACCCCAATTTAGTGGTATCTGATACGGGTAATAATAGTGATTGGCCAGCCAAAAATTTAAATCCTCCCCTGGCTTATCCCGATAGAATCATTGAATTAGATGGCGTCTCCGTCACGTCTACTTCTCAATATCTCGCCCAGCTTTCAACCTTTCAAGCTGGTGATTATGTCAATATAACAATTGCGCAGCCCACAAGCGGCCCAATTAAGTCCACTGGCGAGCCGTTGAGAGAAGTATCTGTTCTCTTAACGACCTTTGATGCCATTGACATGTGGAATTATTTCTGGATTTACTATTTTTGTGGTCTTATTTTTCTGCTCATTGGCATATGGACTTTTTGGTTTCGCCCTGACACAACATCTGCTCAAATCTTTACGACTCTAATGGTCGTGGGAGCTATCTCCTTAGGCACTGTTTTCGATTTAAATACAACTCAGTTGTTTACGCGAATTTGGTTGGTTGCCGTGGCTTTTGTGGGCAGTACGAGTTTACTTTTGTCTGCCCATTTCCCTTACAAAAACAAAGTGTTCATCAAATTCCGGTGGCTAAATTGGGTCATTTTTATTCCCAGCCTCATGGTGCTTGTAGGAGCCCAATGGTGGCTGTACATGCCATCAGAACCCTGGACATATGTGCTCTCCTGGCGGGCTTTGTTCATCCTGGATGCTATAGGCATTGGTATCGCTTTCATGTTCCTGAGCAACAGGAGTATCTCCTCGCCCTCTCCCCTGTTTAAGCAGCAAGCTCGCATCATTTTAATTGGTACGCTTCTCGCTTTTTCACCCTTGTTTATCTTTTTAATTACATCTGGTGTAGGAATTTATATGCCTCCCTGGTTTCCCCAGGCATTATGGCTGCCGCCCGTTGTGATTTACCCCTTGGTCATTAGTTACACGATTCTACGCTACCGCATCTTGGATACGAATGTGGTCGTTCGTCGTGGCGTCACTTATGGCTTGATCTTAGGTTTGATGGTAGGTGTGCTGGTTTTGCTCACCACCAGTCTATCGGCGGCATTGGGGCGTGTTTTTTCGTTAGAAAACCCGCTGTTTCTGGCGCTTATCGTTATATTTGTCGCTGTTGTTTTTGATCCGCTCCGGCGTTGGCTGCAAGGAGGTATTGATCAATACTTATTCCAACATCCTCTCAAGTTAGAACAGCTGCGCAGTGATTACAACCGGGAACTGACAACGGCCGTTAACGCTGATCAGGTTGCCCAAATTCTACTCAATTATGTAAAGACAGGAATACCAGGCAGCGAACCGCAGCTCTACCTGCCCGACAACCAAATGGGAGGATATTGCAACTACTCAGAGAACGGCGGCAGTATCATGATTGAAAACACCTCACCTCTGGTGTCATACATGCAAACATCTCCCGAAATTCTTGATTTGGCTGTGCAGCATGCCTGGCCCGCGCCACTGCGCGAGCAGCCAGCAGATATTTTGTCACAAAACGCGGCCGTCATTGCTCCCATGAACAACGGCAACGAACTTTTGGGCTGGATCACGTTACCGAAAAAAAGTAATGGGCAGGCCTATGAAGAAAGTGAACTAAACTATTTAAGTGATTTAGCAGATCAATCGCTCATCGGCCTTGAACGAGCAAATGTGATGCGGCGTTTAGCATCACGGGTGGCAGAATTAGACCTTTTGAGTCAATTCTCGCAAGCACTCAACTACACCATTGATCCCGACATATTGATGGAATTGGTTTTCATCAATTACCAACGTTTACTGAAAATTGAGAACTTTTTCATCGCCTTGATCGATCCCGCCACTTATCGCAGTTACATCGCCTTCTACGTAGAACAGGGAGAACGCCTGAACGAAAGAGAAGGAAAGCAGCAACAAGTCACAAACCCAACCGTTTTGCAGGTATTAAAGACAGGTCAAGATATAGAACAGGTTCACGATAACGGCCGTTTATGGTGGTATTCGCCATTAAATGCGGGGGCAGAGACTTTAGGCGTCTTATTCACCTACTTTGAAAACACGAACCATATCCCCGCCCGTCATCGTCAGATCTTCAATGTTTTTGCCGATAGGACAGCCATCGCCCTAGATAGGCTGCAAACCAGACACCAATTAGCTGCTCGCGCTCAACAACTTGAACTGATCAACCAGGTAACCACCCAACTGGCCGCCACCCTCGACTTAGAACGTCTGCTCAATCTCATTCTCGATAAAGCCATCGAAATTCTCAATACCGAAGCTGGCACCTTCATGCTCACCATTGAAGATACCGGCGAGCTGGAGTTTAGAGTAGTGCGGGGTCCAGCAGGCATGGACTTACTCGGCAAAAAATTACCCATCGGCACCGGGCTGGCTGGCAGCGCCGCCCAAACCGGACGTGCGGTCATCCAAAACAGTGTGCAAGAAGATGATCGCTGGTATGGTGATGTCGATCCCAAAGAACAATTCGTTAGCGAAGCTATCCTCACCGTACCTTTGATCAGGCAAACAACCGTCTTAGGGGTCCTTCAAGTTATCAATAAACAGAATGGGGCGCCATTCAATCATGAAGACGAATCGCTGCTGACCGCTTTTGCTGGACAAGCAGTCATTGCGCTGGAAAATGCTCGGCTGCTTGAACAAACTGACAGCGAACTACAACAACGAGTCAACGAACTTTTTATGCTGCAACAGCTAGATCGTGACCTCACCACAAAGTTAGACTTAGAACATGTACTTAATCTAGCTTTAGATTGGGCGCTACGCGTAAATCGAGGTTCTGCCGGATCTATTATCTTAGTAGATGCGGAGCAAATCCCATACCAAAAAGCCCGCCGCGATTATAACGGTGAATTCACAATCGCTAATGCCGACCACAATACATTAACGCTAGGAAGCATAGGTAAGGTGTTACAGTCTGGGGAACCACACGTGACCGGCAACGTCTTCTCAGACCCAGATTACGTAGCCGCCTCCTACAACACCCTCTCTCAGATCACGCTGCCCATCATCCACCAACAAAATTTGGTTGGGGTTATGGCGATTGAAAGCGACCAACTGGATGCCTTTGATGAAAATGATCTGGAAACGGCCGTTCGCATGACAAATCACGCCGCTGTCGCCATCTCCAATGCCATCCTCTATGAGCAAGTGCGGGAAGCCAACCTGGCTAAGTCAGAATTCGTGTCCATGGTCTCCCACGAACTCAAGACACCGATGACCTCCATGCGCGGATACACCGACCTGCTGCTCTCTGGCATGACAGGCGAACTGTCCAGCCAGCAACAAGGTTTCCTAGAAACCATCGCCGCCAATATTCGTCGTATGAGCCAGCAAATTCAGGATCTCACTGATATTTCCCGCATCGAGACAGGGCAGCTCTACATCGAAAAGGTGCCCACCGCTTTCACCAATGTCGTTAGCGAAACATTGCAAACCATCCGTGGTCCCTACGACGAAAAACAGATCGAACTGCATCTGGATCTCCCCACTGATTTGCCCTTGGTGTTGGCAGATAACGGCCGTTTAATCCAGGTACTAACCAACCTACTCAGCAATGCCTGCAAATACTCGCCCCAACAAACAGACGTCTACGTCAATATTTATGCAGATGAAATAGCACTACAAGAAAATTCCCCAGCAGAACCAGTTGTCATTTGTACCATCAAAGACAATGGCTATGGCATTTCAGAAGAAGATCAAGCAAAACTGTTTACCAAATTCTTTCGCGCCGAAGATCCTAATATTCGCAAAGCCAACGGCACAGGCTTAGGCTTGTCAATCACCAAAGGCATCGTAGAGCTTCATGGGGGTCAAATGTGGGTTGAAAGCAAAATAGGTGAAGGCACAACCTTCTCATTTGCCATCCCCCAAGTCACAGAAAACTAACCATTTCCTTAACCATAGGGCATTCATTGGTTAGATTTGAGCAAAAGTGATTGACACATCTGTAATGATCTGTATACTTTGAATCATGAAACCAGACGTGAGCAAAATTCTAAACTCACTGCCACAGAGAAATCATTAACGCACGTTGTCCGCGTGCGTTTTTTTGTTTAAACAATTAACAATATTTGCAGAGGAGCATAATCTTATGGACTATGGGATGATCAGTAAAATTGAGAAGGCTAAGATTTATTCTGAAGAACGTGAGCGTATCACCTTCCTCTCACTCAAAGTGGAGATTGCTGGGGATAACAACGCGCCACACATCATAGAATATAACAATGGCGTCTGGCAATGCGACTGCGACTTCTTTGCTTCTCGCGGCCTTTGCAGCCACAGCATGGCGATTGAACGCATTCTTCGGGACATGGTCGATCTAGGCGAAGCCGTCGTCTAATTTTCTGACAACCTAATACGCATTAGAAACGTGCCTGGCTTGGAAGCTGGGCACGTTTTTTTTATAATCAACCCCCATGAGGAGAAAAAACGTGACAATAAACGGCATTGAGTTTGACCTTAAACTAACATTTATCATCATCTTCTGCACCATCGTCCCGATGTTAGATTATTACGGGCACAAAATCACCAAAACAAAGGCATATGATCGCTTCATCTTATATTTCATATTGCTCATGCTCGTGATTGTGCTCCTGTTTAGAGAATCCCCCAAAGATTACGGCTTCAAATTAGGCAATTGGCAAGCGGGATTGATCTGGACCTTTGGCGTGTGTTTGGTCATGGCCATCATCCTTTATTTTGTAGCGCGTACACCAGCCATGCACACATATTATCAAAAACTGGCGCCAGATAGCATCGGACGAATGATTTGGGAAAATGGGGTTGAGTTGATTGCCTGGGAGTTTATTTGGCGGGGGTTTATGCTCTTTGGCCTTGCCCAAGTTCTAGGCGCAGGGCCAGCTATTCTCATCCAAGCCATCCCCTTCGCCTTTATGCACTTAGGCAAACCTGAGATTGAAACCCTGACCACGATTTTCGGGGGGATTGGCTTTGGCTTCATCGCCTGGCAAACTGATTCATTTATTTACCCCTGGTTGATTCACTGGTTTATCGCTACTTTTACAATGCTGATCGCCTTGCGATTTTGAAACTGATGAAGGGCAAACGCCCCCTCTTCGATCTGTCAAGGCCTCACACGTGTTGACCCAACATCGTGACGATTCGCTCTCCTTCGCCAAAATCCATGTTAGCTAACTGACATGGGCGCCGGGACAACTGTGGCCATGCATCTTTGGTCATTCGTCCACGCCAACAACAACTATGACAAACACTTTGACTTTGAAGCTCACAATCATGGCAAACGGCGGTGCTGCCATGGGCTTTGATGCCCAAGACCGCCCAATTTTTGTGCCTTTTGGCATTCCTGGAGAAACCGTTGCCGTTGCTCTTGAGGAGCAGAAAAACCACTACGCCCGTGGAAAATTGATTGAGGTATTGGCTGCTTCTCATTCTCGGGTGGAACCACGTTGTCCGCACTTTGGTGTGTGCAGCGGCTGCCACTTTCAACATATGGCCTATGAGGCACAAACGGCCGTTCTCCCCCAAATCATCGCTGACCAACTCAAACGCATCGGCGGTATCGAAAACATCACCGTCAACAAAACGGTGCCCCACGAGCCAACCTGGACCTATCGGGCAGAAGTGCAGTTAAGTCCGGTGCCCGGTGGTGGCCTCGGCTTTTGGTCATCTTCCCGGCGCCAAGTCATGCCCATCGAAACCTGCCCCATCATTCGGGAAGAGCTGCTCAACCTGTGGCAAGATGTCGATTTAGAGCTGCCCGGTTTGCGCAAACTCACCCTGCGCATCGGAGATGACGACGCCTTGTTGGCTGCCCTGGAAATTGATGATGTCGAGCCACCCGAACTAGAAGCGGATTTCCCCGTGTCGGTGGCCATGGTGCTGCCCAATCGCAGCGCTGCGTCGCTGGTGGGAGACCCCTATTCCGTGCAAACGATCAACGGTCGAGACTTCCGTGTTTCCCCTGGCTGTTATTTTGCACCAAATACTGGCATGAGAACGGCCGTTATCCAATCCCTCCTCTCTCTAGCCAATTTACAAGGCAGCGAAACCATCTTAGAAGGCTACAGCGGCGGGGGTACACTCACCGCTTTCCTGGCCGAAGCCGCCGCCGAGATCGTCGCCGTAGAAATCAACGAAGACGCCATCAATGATGCCATTGTCAATCTCAATCACACAGAAAACGTATCCCTTTACCAGGGATGGCTGGAGGATGTGCTGCCCACGCTCAACAGGCAACCAGATGTAATTGTGGTCGAGCCACCAGCAAAAGGATTATCGGGAACGGCCGTTGATCACCTCATCGCCTGCACTGCCCCCAAACTGCTCTACGTCAGCGCCGACATTGCCACCCTCGCCCGCGATGGCAAACGTCTAAGCAAGGCAGGTTACCACCTGGCACAAATCCAACCCATCGACACCAGCCCACACACATATCATTTTCACACAGTATCCCTGTGGCAATTATAAAAAAGAGCAAAGCACCGTGACCGTCTAAAAATCACTCCCCATTTTCCAGAGGCAAAAACCACTTGAAGCGCATCCATCAATTCCATAACTTATATGGAGGCGCACATTAAAAAGCAAAACACATAATCTTCAATCCTTATTCTTTATCCCCCGAATTGGAGCATCGACTATGATCTTCTCTCCCCTCCCCACCTGGCTCAACTCTATCCACCATAACAGTTCAGCTGCCTACGTTTCTAACCCAGACCCGCAGTTAAACGACACCGTCACAGTGCAAATCCGGGTAGGGGCAGCCGCGCCCGTACGCCAGGTATATTTGCGCACCTTCCCTGATGGCGAACAGGCGCTTACATTGATGGAAAAAATATCAGAAAACGAACTGTTTTCCTTGTGGCAAAGCCCGCTGCTCATCAACCAGCCCAACGTCCATTACCGCTTCATCTTGGCAGCAGACGATGGCGTCTGGAGCTACACAGCTGCGGGAGCCACAGCCACCATGCCCCTAGACCGCACCGACTTTCAGATTTTGGCCAACTATCACAGCCCAGATTGGTTAGAAACGGCCGTTTTCTACCAAATCTTCCCCGACCGCTTCCACAACGCCAACCCCCGCACAGACCCCCAACCTGATGAATTTGAATTTCGCGGCAAACGTCCCCGAACCTTTCCCTGGGGACAGCCACCAGACAAAGATACCCTATTCCCCATTACCTTTTATGGAGGCGATTTACCGGGCATCACCCAAAAACTCGACTACATTCAAGACCTGGGCATCAACGCCCTGTACCTCAATCCCGTCTTCACAGCGCCCTCCAACCATAAGTATGACGTTGCCGATTATGAGAACGTCGATGCGCATTTTGGTGGCAACAAAGCCCTCATCACCCTACGTCAGGAGTTGAGCCAACGCCACATGCGTTACATCCTCGACATCGTGCCCAACCATTGCGGCTGCTGGCATCCCTGGTTCCAAACCGCGCAGCAAGATCCCGATGCGCCAGAAGCCGCCTTCTTCACCTTCCACAAACGTCCTCATGAGTACGACTGCTGGCTTGGCGTATGGATGCTGCCCAAACTCAACTACCGCAGCCCCGAACTACGCCAGCGCATGTATGCAGCTGCAGACGCCATCTTCAAAAAATGGCTGCGACCACCCTACTCGGCTGATGGTTGGCGCGTTGATGTAGCCAACATGCTGGGACGGCAAGGAGACATTCAAATAGGCACAGAAGTGGTAGAAGGCATTCGTGACGCCGTCAAAAGCACCAACCCCGAGGCCTATCTCATCGGCGAGAACTTCTTTGACGCCACAGCCTCCTTACAAGGCAATGAGTGGGATGGCATCATGAACTACTCAGGATTGGCAATGCCGCTGCTGGCCTGGCTGCGGGGCAGCAAACACAGCGCTGTCGGCCTGGATGGTGTCATTACATCAGCCACACCCTGGCCCACGGCCGCTTTAGCCGATACCTGGCAGCAATATTTAGCCGCTATACCCTGGCGCATCGCCCTGCAGCAGTTCAACTTGCTCAACAGCCACGACACACCTCGTCTCCGCACCGAAGTGAGCGAAAATGACGCCTTGCAACGGCTGGCAGCCATTGTGCAGTTTACCTTCCCCGGCATCCCTTGCCTCTACTACGGTGACGAAATTGGTATGGTAGAAGATGAACATCTGAGCCAACGTGGCTGCATGATTTGGGATGAAGCACAATGGCACCATGACCTACGCGGTTTTTACAAGGAACTGATCCGCCTGCGCCGGGAAACGGCCGTTCTGCAAACAGGTGGCTTCCAAATTCTAGCTGTCGAAGCAGACACCATTGCTTACCAACGAGAAGGAAAAAACACCGGCACAGCACCCAATCGAAACGGCCGTTTACTCATCATCGCCCATCGTTCAGCCACCCCCCGGCCAGCGAACCCGCTGCCTGTCGCTCATGGTGGCATTGCAGACGGAACACAGTTCACCGAGCATTTTACCGGGCAAAGCGCCACAGTAAAAAATGGCACACTGCCACTGCCCGTCCTTCCCCAAGGCGCCACCATCTGGCGCACAGAGAATATTTAAGTGACACAAATTTGTCCAAAACACCTAAATCCACTATCATCCACCCTAGTGAACAGGGTACCCTGAATACAACGTATCCTGAATACTGAAATTGCGAGTACCATTGGATGGATTCAAGACGCCGTACAATCCTTATCCTGGTTGGCATCATTTTACTGACAATACCTTGTTATATTTTGGCAGGTATTGCCTTCATATTCGTTCCAGATGATGATGCAATCACATCCCCGACAACCCTGCCGGACATGCTGTCTGCCACACCAACAAACGCAGCAGAAACCATCGTACCCCCTGGCACCGCAACCCCCATTCCAACGTCAACTCCCTTTTCCCTAAAAACAGCAACACCTTTGCCTGCAACTCCAGGCCAATTCTTAACCCCCATCCCCCTACCACCATCTGCCACACCAACACCCACGCCAACCAACACACCATCACCAACAAGCACCCCCACCAACACACCGTCACCAACAGCAACCTGGACACCAACACCCACAAATACAGCCACCCTCTTGCCCACCGCCACCGCCACACCCACAAACGCCCCCACAGACACCCCCACACACACAGCCACAGACACGCC
>PDQY01000065.1 GCA_002746795.1 Chloroflexota bacterium
ACTTTCGTTGAGGCATATTGACTTGATGATTCGGAGACCTTTTTAGTCAATTTTGCCTCAATATTTCTAAAACCACAGAATTTGCTAAAACCAGAAAATTAGAAGGTGATGGCAACGATCCTGGTTATGGTCACCTACAGCATGATGGATTAGATAAAGCATTTGGGCGTATGTCTCTTGAATGGATGGCCGTTATCACCAAACGGTCACGTGTTGAGAAAGATTTTACGCTCGCCGAAGACTAAGCCAGAACAGAGCTACCCGCCGACTTTGCCAATGCAATCCAATTTTACCCTGAAAAAAAATTAGCCAACAATCGCGCCAAATCCCTTGAGCCGAAGGCGAGCCAGCTTAACGTGGAGTTAGTTTTCCCCTTGATGCAAAATTTCTTGTAATTCCTGTTCAGAAAAATGTTTCCTAAGAATGTCAACAATTTCCTTATGTGCTTGCTCATTTTGTTGTGCAAGCATTCGCATCATCACTTTAACCATCTCAATATTTTTCTGGGCAGAATATTTTATAATTTCCTGATGTATGGAACGAATTACACCATATTTATTAAAAACAAGATTGCTAACCGCAACAGAACCCAGTATTTGAGCAACTTTCACCAAATTTATTCCATACATTAGAGGTCTTTCAAATAGTTAGAAATGTCCCGGGAACTATTCATATTAGTTGTGAAGATTTCAAATAATGTTTTGATCATATCTCTATACATAGTTTTTGTTTCAGCATCAGTATTTTCTGATTTTGATAATTCTGTCAAACCCTCAACCAAGACTTTGAAATTCTCTTTGTTAATGTTTAATTCAGCAAGCCGAGACTGCAGAACACGACCAAATAAATGTTCTTTTCTATTAAGGACGTAAATTTCCTTTATGGTTCCAATGATTTCTGGTAGATTTTGAACGACCCCCTGTACAATGACAAGTTTGGTCGATACTGGTTGCATTTCATGACTTATTTCTATTTCGTCCATATCAACCTTTAATCTTTTTCTTTATTTTTTCATACGGCATGACATCAAAGAGCTTCTTAACCCCATAAGCAGATCCAAATGCAATTGCTGGCACTACAATCACAGTTCCAGCCAACATTCCACCGCCAACCAAAGCACCAAGTGCCGCTAAACCAGAGGTTATTCCAGCCGCACTAAGTCCAGATACAGAGCCACTGGCCGCAATTGCGCCTATAGGTACGCCAACAGATGCAAGTTTTGCAGCACTATCTTTAATCAGGTGTTTAAATTTTTCGGAGTTCTCGGGAATATCTTCTAATTTTGAGAGGTTGTCTTGGACAGATCGTATAGCATCAACCTGTTCTTTATTAATACCCAAGGCTTCTCCAATTCCAAGAATATATTGATATTCTTCATTAGAAAATGTGGTGTCAGCCAGCGCAAAAAGGTATAAATCTGAGATTAATGTGTACTTCAATTCCGTATTATCAAGGTCTTGAATAATTTCAAGGTTCGCAAGCTTATCTTCGTGTTGAAAACTAAATATTGATGAATAGATTTTAGATTTTCCTTCATCTGAAATCTTGAGCTGCTTCAATAAAGCATCTAGTTGGCGTTTTTCTTCATCATCAAATCCTTTATCTACATAACAGACGGCAGACAAAATGCTTAAATAAGCAATTTTTTCGTTTTCAGAATATTCTTCCAATAAATGTTTGGGCTGTTCTTCTTGCATAACTGTCACTCCTTTATATAAATTTAAGAGACTAACAGGTTTACCTCCACAATGGCAGATTGACTAGATGTCATTTTATCGGAAAATAGCAAAAATAAAAAATGCCGTAACAGGTGTGACGGAGATTAATGGCCTTGAGATCCAAACGGCCGTTTAGCCCAGTGACGAGGTGGTTACCTGGTTAACGGATTCGTAAAGAGATATTCAATGCAAAGTAAAATCAATGGCATTTCCTATTTTCACGACATAACAGATAGAACACCGCTTCTGCCACAGGCTCCATCTCCGCTTCTGCTTCTTCTTCATGGCTTTACCGGCAGTTGCCAAAACTGGCAGCCCCTCTTGCCTGGTTTAACACCCCACTTCCAGGTTCTCACCCTGGACATTCTCGGCCACGGCCGTTCTGCCAGTCCGCCTGACCCCACCCGTTATCAGATGGCAAACATCGCTAACGACATCGTGGCACTGCTCGACCAACACACAAGCCAGCCAGTTCATCTACTCGGCTACTCCATGGGCGGTCGGCTGGCGCTGTATTTGGTTGTACATTTTCCTGAACGATTCGCATCCCTGATTCTAGAAAGCGCCTCTCCAGGTCTGCAAACAGAAGCAGAACAAGCCGCGCGGCGTCAACATGACAACGCTCTGGCAGATCGCATCGAGCGAGAGGGGGTGCCTGCTTTCGTCGATTTCTGGGAAACATTATCGCTATGGGACAGTCAGAAACAGCTGCCACCAAACAAACTCACCCGCATACGGCAGCAGCGCTTGCAAAACAACCCAACCGGCCTGGCAAACAGCTTGCGCGGCATGGGTACAGGTGTCCAACCCTCACTTTGGCCACGATTACCAGATTTACAGACGCCCACCCTTTTGTTAACAGGCGCCTTGGATAAAAAATTCGTGGGCATTGCGCAAGACATGGCGCAATTATCATGCCAAACAAATCACGTCATCCTCTCTGATGCCGGGCATACCATCCACCTGGAAAAGCCAACCCAATACACGCAAACTGTCATCTCATTCCTAAAAAACATAACAGATTAAACAGCAATTTGTGCAAGCAATTGGTGCCCCTGAGTTAACATGCAGGCGCCTACAAAATCTGCCCAATCCCAAAAGTAGCCACCAATACAAGGGTGCTCAAAGATAACTGTTTGAGCATCGGGTTGAGTTTTAGCGGATCGTGGGTACGCCAAACGGCCGTTCCGTTGCGAATCAGTAACGGCAAAGACAACACAAACAAAAACTGCCAGGGGCTAGTATAAGCTAAACCAACATACCCAAAGGCACACAACACCGCCCCACCCAGCAAAATCCAATGATAAATCCGCGCTTTGTGCGGGCCAATGCGCACAGGAATCGAATGTTTGCCCGCCTGCCTGTCAGAGTCAATATCCCGGATATTGTTGACATTCAGCACCGCCACCGACAACAGCCCCACGCTCGTCGCCGGTAGAAAAACAAGCCAATTCCAGGTGAACGCCTGCAAAAAATACGTGCCCATCGTGCCCACCCAGCCAAAGAACACCAGCACAAAAACATCGCCCAGACCAGCATAGCCATAAGGATTACTGCCCGCAGTGTAGCTGATAGCCGCCCAAATAGCGACACCCCCCAACAGCACAAACAGCAGCACATAAGGCAACGCCGAAAGACCCAAGGCAACTATCACCAGCGTCAACCCCGACAACGCCGACAACACCGCAAAGCCCCCCATCGCTCGCTTCATATCATCAGCATGGATCAGCCCCGTTTGCACAGCCCGTTTCGGCCCAGCGCGTGCAACACGATCCGCACCGTGGACCGAATCACCATAATCGTTAGCTAAATTGGAGAGAATTTGCAAGAAAACGGCCGTTAACACACACAACAGCGTCACCATCCAGCTAAACACACCGTCAGCCGCAGCTAAAAAGCCCCCCATGATCGAACTGGCAACAGCCAGGGGCAAGGTACGCGGTCGCATAGCAACCAGCCACGCTTGTTTCTTAGTCAGTTGATTACTTTCCTGAGTCATGGCGCAGAATTATAGCGGACGTGAGACATAATACGTAATAATCCGAGGAAAAACCAGTCACAAATCACACACCGTATCGCTCAGGGGAGCATAGTAGTGACCGTCTAGAAACAAATTCCCTTTTTACAGAAAGTCAACACATCCAGCACTGCCGTAATTTATTTATGGATGCGTCCATAGTCAGTGAAAGTTAGTAGAGCCAACACAGTGTAATTCATCCTAACCGCTTGCTTCAATGACATTTGTCATGGTGTTTTTATGACACATCTCTTATTAAAAGATTGCCCTTTTTGCTATCATTAGGGTAACCTTACATTGGAGAGTAAGCACTGTATTGATGCGCACAAATACAACAAGCAACGAAACGATCGAAATGTACCTAAAAACCATTGCAGAATTGAGCGATGGCCGTACCCCAGTGGTCATTGCTCGAGTGGCAGAACGCTTAGGTGTCACACCCGTTTCGGCGAACGAGATGATGAAACGGCTAATGGAACAGGGGTTGATAACTCATGAGCGCTACAAAGGGGTGAATTTAACAGATAACGGCCGTACCTATGCCTACAACGTCATCCGGCGGCAGCGCTTATGGGAATGTTTCCTGGTAGAGCATCTCAAAATAGATTGGGCTGCTGTATACGAAATATCTTGCCGTTTAGAACATGCCACCTCAAACGTCTTGGCTGAAGCATTGTCTGCTTATCTGGATCATCCTACTATTTGCCCACATGGACGTGCAATTCCACGACCAGATGGCACATTACCCAAAGAAATAGGACAGCCGTTAACAGAACTCTCTGTTGGGCAATCCGGCGTAATTGACAGCATACAGCCAACAACCACAGATATTTTTGCTTACTTGAATCGACATCAAATCTTGCCAGACTGCAAGTTTAAGATTGTAGAAGTTGCACCAATGGATGGTCCGATCATGATAGAGTTAGATGCGGGGCGGGTTGCTTTAGGCCAATCCATGGCAGAACTCATTTTTGTTCGTACCCAATAAGGCATATTAAAAGAGAAACAAAAGGCGTACAGAATAAGGTCTGCACGCACTAAGAGACAAGCATTTATGCTGACGTCTTTGCTTGCCTCATAAACACATTTAAAGGAGAAAAATATGACAGAATTAACAACACTTGACAAACTCACGCCGGGACAATCCGCCACCATCAAAAAAGTGGGGGGCAAAGGCGCAGTTCGCCGTCGCTTAATGGACATGGGAGTCACCTCTGGCACTAAAATTGCCATGGTAAAAACCTCTCCGTTAGGGGATCCGGTGGAATACAAAATGCGAGGCTACAGCCTCTCTCTCAGAAAATCAGAAGCAGAAATGATCAAAGTGGCATTATAGTTAAGAAAACTATGATTAACACCGATCTATTGCAATCAGAAACAGCTGCCACTATGAAACAAGAAAGCACATCCCCCTCCAACACCCTACCCTTAAGCCTAACGCCGCAAGGCGAAACGGTGCTAATCGAACAGATTCGAGGTGGGAAGAAGATGCGACAACGACTGATGGACTTGGGTTTAAACCAGGGAGCCCGCATCCGTATCATCAAAAATGAGATGCCCGGCCCCCTGATTATTGCTGTTAAGAAAGACGGCCGTTTAGCTCTAGGGCGTGGTATGAGCCAAAAAATCATGGTGACATTAGTTAGAGAAGACAATCCATCAGGAGAAAAGTAACATGACAACCATTGCCCTTGCTGGCAATCCAAATGTCGGCAAAAGTACAATTTTTAATATTTTAACTGGTTCTCGGCAACACGTAGGGAACTGGCCTGGTAAAACCGTTGAAAAGAAAGAAGGGCGTCTCAAAGTAGGCGACGAAGAGATTCTCATCGTGGACTTGCCCGGAACCTACAGCCTAACTGCTTACTCGGTTGAAGAAATCATTACGCGTGACTTCATCATCAATGAACACCCAACGGCCGTTGTAGCAGTCATTGACGCCTCTAACTTAGAGCGAAACCTATACCTGGTAGCACAAGTTATGGAACTGGGCGTGCCCGTCATCATCGACCTAAACATGACAGATGTGGCCGACAGCCGTGGTCTCAAGATCGACGCCCAAGCCCTCTCCGAACGCCTGGGTGGCGTGCCAGTGATCGAAACCGTCGGTAATCGCAGTATGGGCGTCAATCCACTTAAAGAGGCCATTGCCCACGCCAGCGCAAATCCCACCCAAGGATTACCCGATGTGCACTACGACGGTGTTCTCGGTAAAGAAATTGCCGCAATTACAGCAAAAATCCAAGAAACACCAGCGCTCAAAACCAAATACCGCCCTTCTTGGCTAGCAGCCAAATTGTTGGAAGATGATCCTGAGCTGGTTAAAGAAATGAACGAGAGTGGTCAAACAAACTTGATGCAAGCTGTGACCGCATCTCAAGCACGCATTGAAGAGGCCACCGGAGAAGATGCCGAAACCTTAATCGCAGACCGCCGCTACAGTTTTATTGGCGAAGTGACCTCAGCAGCTTTAAAACGGCCGTCTAAAGCCGTACAAACCAGATCAGACAAAATCGATGCCATCGTCACCCATCGCATTTGGGGTTTACCCATCTTCTTGCTGATGATGTGGATTGTATTCCAATTCACCGCCAACGTTAGCGCTCCCTACCTAGACTGGGTTGATGGGTTCGTCAACGAAACAATTTATGGATGGGGGGGCTCCTTGATGGAGGCATTAGGTCTTGGCGGCACGTGGATTGCCAGCCTCCTCACTGATGGCATCATCGCTGGTGTAGGTGGTGTACTCGTTTTTGTGCCCGTGCTGTTATCCCTTTACCTGGCACTAGCTGTGCTGGAAGATTCTGGCTACATGGCTCGCGCCGCCTTCGTTATGGATCGTGTCATGCGCTGGATGGGTCTGCATGGCAAGAGCTTCTTGCCTATGATTGTTGGTTTTGGCTGCACAGTGCCAGCCGTTTACGCCACCCGCACCCTGGAAAATGAAAAAGACCGCAAACTAACCGCTTTCCTAGCCACATTCATGAGTTGTGGCGCGCGCTTGCCCGTTTACGTTTTGATCGGTGCCGCATTTTTCGGTGCAGCGTCTGGGAACCTCATCTTTGCCATGTACATTTTGGGGATCGGCGTAGCGCTGGCTGTTGGTTTTGCCTTCAAACACACCGTTTACAAAGGTCAACCCCCAGCACCCTTTGTCATGGAGCTGCCACCTTACCGCGCTCCACGAGTAGTCGATGTACTGCGCCAAATGTGGGCACGCACCAAAAGCTTCGTCATTAAAGCCGGGACAGTCATCTTGGGTGTTTCAATTGCGCTATGGCTTTTGATGGCCATTCCAGTAGGTGATACTGGCTCTTTCAACGATGTTGCCCCAGAAGACAGCCTCTTTGGTGTAGTGAGCAACGCCATCGCCCCCATATTTGCCCCCGCTGGCTTTGGCAATTGGGAAGCATCCGGTTCTATTATCACTGGTATCCTGGCGAAAGAAGTTGTGGTCGGTACCATGAACCAAATCTATGTAGGTGAGGCAGAAGAAGAAGCCGTAGACGAAGGTCCACCACCGACATTCATCGAAGATGTTGGCGGAGCCATTGTCAGTTTTGGTGAAGCAACCATTATTACTGTGCAAGAGATACTGAATATTATCCCGCGCACAATCAACCTCATACCAGTGGTGGAAATACCAGAATTCAACTTCTTTGGTGCTGAAGAAGATGAAGAAGATCTCTCTAGTCTGGAAGCGGCTGTGGCAGCCTCCTTTGCCGAATCCGCAGGCTCACCGCAAGCTGGTGTGATTGCAGCCGTTGCCTTCACCGTCTTTGTCTTGTTATACACCCCTTGCATGGTTGCCGTCGCCGCTATGCGTCAGGAATTTGGCAGTCGCTGGATGTGGGCACAAGTCATTTTCACCTTTGTTTTAGCCTGGGTTGCTGCCGTAATCGTCTTCCAAATTGGCACTTTGTTGTTCATTTAGATCACTGGTTACTGATTTTGAGGATAGAGATATGGCCCTCAGTAAATTACGTCAGGTATTGATGGCGTTTGAAAAAACAAATGGCTCCTTGTCAATGGCACAGCTTGCTCAAGACCTGGATGTTTCGCCTGAGCAACTTAATGGCATGATTCAACATTGGGTGCGAAAAGGCAAGATCCGAGAGGTTCAAGAGTTATCAGAATGTGGTAATTGTGGTTCTGGTGATGATGAGGCTTCTTGCGCGTTTGTGATGGAAATGCCGCGCAGCTATGAGCTGGCAAGCGAGGATACGATCCCATTGCGTGTTTTTGGCGGATCGTGTTTGCACAAAACAGAAAGATAAAGGCTTAACAACTTGGATTTTTGCAAAAACAGGTTGTAACTGATACATGACCTCTGAAATGTTTTCTTTTCAGGGGTCTTTTTTATGGCCAGAATCAAATTGTTAATTCAGGTTCACTTTACTCTTTGCCCTCGTTAAATTACGGGTTAACCACTGATATAGTTTTCCTTAGATAAAAAGGCAATAATCAAAGAAATTTTGTCATATTTTTATGATGAATGTCATAAAAACTAAGTGATGATTGTTAGGTGGCATATTTTTTTACCAATGTATTATAAGGTTTGCCTAATTCCCCCAAATAGGGTTACCATCACGTGTGGATTATAGGATGGAGCAGGCTAAACTGAATGAGTTGGCAAACTATGGCACTCATTTTAGCGCGGCTCATGCTGCTGCCTGGGGTGGTTGTGCTAAGAAACGGCAGCTAAACAACCTGTTTAGAAAAAGTGAAAAGGATCTAAATGTGCAACATTGTTAGAACATTGGCTCAACATGATGAGTACCGTAATATCACGCGGTGTGAACATGGCACCGTTCATTTACATTGGTATCGTGCCTCACTTCATATGCCTGCCGAGGATTTCTATGAAGTCACCAGTTTCTTAGAAAACGCTATCCATGAAGATTTACCTAAGGCTTGCAGCCCCAAAGCTTTCTATTGGATGGACAGGCAAGCGCATTATTACGTATGGCTAATGGGGATGGGACTTTACTTGTCGGCTGCTGATTTTTTGATGCTGGTCGATATGATGCAACAAGCCGTTTCCAATGTAAAAAACAATGGCTTACAACAGTTGAAGCTCGAGTCTCAACCGCATGCATTCAAGAATGTCTTGTTGCAGTTGAATCATCTAGATTCGCCAGGGACGATGCTTTCAATCAATTAAGCAAAAGCGAGATTTGAGCAGCTGCTCAAATCTCGCCCAAATAAGAAGAGAGATTTCAAAAACGTCTTTCCTCCATTTCCTTATACAAACGGGGTCTCCGAATATAAAAGAATTGGGGGATAGACACATCATTTCAATCCAGAAGGAGTGTTTATCATGGCAAAAATTGGTCTATTTTATGGTTCAAGTACAGATAATACAGCCACAGTAGCTGATATTATGAAAGAGTTTTTTGATCAATCAGTTCCTGACACAGTCGAAGTTTTTGATATTGGCACGGTAGAAGTAAGCAATTTGCTTAACTATGATCGGCTCATTATTGGCTGCCCCACCTGGAATGTTGGGGAATTGCAGGATGATTGGGATATTGCTTTTGAGGATTTGGATGACCTGGATTTCAGCGGCAAGAAAATTGCTGTGTTTGGTGTTGGCGACCAGTATGGTTACGCGGAAAACTACTGCGATGCCATTGGTATTTTAGGCAAAAAATTCCGCGAATTAGGGGCAGAACTGATTGGCTATACCAACGTGGACGATAGCTATGATTTTGACGAGTCTATTGGCGTGGAAAACGGCCGTTTCATGGGTTTGGCCATAGACGAAGACAATCAAGGTGAGCTAACCGATGACCGTGTCTCCGCCTGGGTAAAACAACTGCTCGTCGAATTTGAGCTAGACGCTGAGGCAAACTAAACATGAGTTATACAGGTCCTAAAGCAAAACTCTCCCGCCGTCTCGGCATTCCCTTAACACCTAAAGCGGCCAAAGTGATGGAGCGGAAACCTTATCCGCCTGGACAGCATGGGCGCGAAGAACAATACCGTCGTGGTCGTCAATCCGCTTACAAACAGCAATTGTTAGAAAAACAGCGACTGCGCGCGCAATACAACATCCGTGAACGGCAAATGCGCAGCTATTACCGCGAGGCCAACCAAAAAAGCGGAAACACCGGTGAAAACCTGATTCAGATTTTGGAATCACGGTTGGATGCTGTGGTGCTGCGCGGTGGTTTAGCCACAACAATTTATGCTGCCAGGCAATACGTCAATCACGGTCATATTCGCGTCAACGGGAAAAAAGTAGATATCCCCTCCTATCGAGTTAAGCCAGGTGATGTCGTTTCTGTTAAAGACAAAAGCCGGCGGCTGCAAATATTCCAACATGCTATTGAGCAAGCGATTCCACCCAAATATTTAGAGTTATCCGCAGACGACATGGCGATAACCGTTAACTATTTACCACAACGTGAAGAAGTACCCATCATCTGTGAACTGTCAAAAGTCATTGAATTCTACTCTCGGTAGGGGGTTGACATGTGTGATGAAATTGTATTTTTGGCCGAACAAGATGAGTTTCGATTTATCACAATTTGTGAAGACAACACCATCCATCTCGCCTGGGATCGGTTCACAATGTACTTGTCTCCACAAGAACTATTGAGCCTGGATCAGACGTTGGATCGTTCTGTGGCAGGCTTTGGTGAAATGGTAACATCGAATGCCACCGTTTTTTCTCAAGATGAGGTCGGCTGGTTTTTATTACAGATTTACGACATGGTGCTGCGCTTGTCATCAGATGACTTTTTGCTCATAGCCGACATGGTCAGTCAAGCAGCAGCCCAACTGCCTGAAGACATGCCACGTCTGACGAACAGTGACATATCTGTCTACGAGATTCGCCATCCACTGTCACAGCCAAGCGCTATACAATATTCATTAAACTAATCAAGGAGGAGCCCGCTCAAGAACGGAACGTAAATAATACCCTGGAACCAACTAGATGCGCATCCATAAATAAGTTACAAAATTGATGGATGCGCTTTAAGTGATCTTTACCCATGAAAAAAGGGAACTGATTTTTAGATGATCACTATGAATTGACATGTTGACTGAATCTGTTGAAATGTACCTCCTGACGATTTACCGTTTAACGGAAGATGCTTCCTGGGCTAAAACCGGGCAGATTGCGTCTGCGTTGGCCGTCAGTTCCTCAACTGTTTCAGGCATGTTGAACAGGTTGGAAGCAGATGGCTTAGTTCACTGGGAATGGCGCAAGGGGGCAATTTTAACTAAGTCAGGACAGCAAATTGCGCTGAACCGCCTGCGCAAACAACGGTTGTTGAAAACCTTTTTAGTGAATTTAGCGGGCTATCAAATTGATGAGGTACACGAGGAAGCTTGCCGCCTGGAGCATGTGATTTCAGACCGCCTGGCTGATAGCTTAGAGCAGATGCTGGGTTTTCCTCAGGTAGATTCGCTTGGTCAGCCAATTCCAGCAGCAGATGGCACGGTGCCCCCCGTTGAGTTTATCTCTTTAGCGACAGTACGAGCCGGGAAAACGGCCGTTATCCGCCAAATTGATGACCACGAACAAGATAAATTTCAATACCTCTGCTCGCTAGGACTCGTCCCAGGCACACAGATTCAGGTAAAAGAAATTGCGCCCATGAACGGACCCATGACGTTAACAACCAAGGGAAGCGACGCCAAAATCTATATCGCTTCTGAACTGACACAGAAAATCAAAGTAGAAATAGAGTAAAGATTATCGCAAACTGACCAGGAAAAATGACTACTTTGACCCGCCGCCACCACCGTGCTTGAAGAATAGGCAGGCGAGCTGTTAACCATGATACGCAAAAAGAGGCTGACAATTGCTTGTCAGCCTCTTTTTGCAAATGTGAAATGTGAATTGTGTAGTTTAGATACTAGTCACCACTGACTGGCAACACAATCGCATCGGTTGGGCATTGGGGCACACAGCGCACAGCAGACATGTTTTGGCAGCTATTGCATAGGTTGGCATCAATGACATAAGTTTTTTCAGTAGCATGGGCGCTAATGGCATTGCGCGGGCAAGCAGGACGGCAAGCATCACAAACAACACATAAATCAGCTTGAATTGTATAGGACATTTCTATCACTCCTCTTTAGTGAAAATAACCATTTTTAACAAGAAGTCAACCAAAAGTTAACTACGGTTAAATTTAACAAATGAAGGCCTATTTCGTCAACAGGCAATTTAAGGTCTCGGATTTTCTAGGAATTAAAATAAGGGTACCCTTATTACATCTGCCAGAATTGATCGCTTTTTGGCAGGATTTTAAAGTTTTTCATCCCTATTTTTTGTCATATTTTTATGACAAATGTCATAAAAATGCATGAAGTTTGTCATACAATATAAACTGCAGCCCCTGTATTATAAGGTCGTCCTTATTCTTCAAAATAAGGTAACCATAGCCATATATTTGTGGTTTACACAAGGAGCCACTTCTAGCAAGCTCTTTAAATAGGCAGCAGCCGATATGCTCTGAGGACAGGCATTTATAGACGAGTACCTGCCTATCTCCATAAGAATAAGTAAGAGAAATTCTATATGTGATGAGCGTCACCATTGTATGAACCACGGCCAAAGACCCAGAAACAGCTTTACACACTTATCTAGACACATTTCAATATCTATTTTCAAGACGATACAGGCTAATTTTGGCTGTAAATACACGTCATTGGGGAGAATACCATGAAACTTAGTTTACGAATTTTTAGCATTTTATTGATAGCCATCCTTATGTTGGCAGCCTGCACCGCCACGGAAACGGCCGTTCCCGAGGCAGAAGAAGCAGCGGTCGTTCCTGAAGCAGAAACACAACCCGCCGAACCAACAGCAGCACCAGTCGAAGAAGCGACAGAAGTTGAAGTAGAAGAACCAACCGCAGAGGCAGAAGAAGCAACAGCCGAACCCGTGGCTTCAGCCACAGCAGAAGAAGTAGAACCCACTGTCCTGCAAGTAGGAGCCAAATGTGGACCCAGCCCCCACGCCATGCCCCTTTTCATCGCTTTAGCACAACACAACAGCGGCCAGTTTGAAAACGGGCAAATCGAATTTGTCCCCGTTACAGAGCCAGCCCAAATGACAGCCCTTTTAAGCAATGGACAGGTCGATAGCATGGTCGGCTTCATCGCCCAGACCGCCAACATTTACCAAAAAGGCGGTGTCGAAAACCTGCGTTTGCTTAGTGTGCCCTTGTGGCAAGCATTTTACGTCGTGGGCACAGAGGACGTAACCTCTTGGGCAGATGTGCAGGGAGAAGCCATTCTCATGCCAGACGCGCAGAGTGGCCCTTCCCAACTAGCTCGTACCTCCATGCAGCAAGCAGGCTTTGACCCAGAAGCTGACTTTGAAATACAAAACATGCCCGCCAATCAAATTATCCAAATGATGTTGGCTGGTCAGGCGAGAACGGCCGTTGTCTCTGAACCCTTCAGCACAATGTTAATCAACAAATCACGGTCAGAAGGGGACACACCCCTCAACATCGCCCCCATCGACTTATATGACGTGTACCAAACAGAATCTGCCTGGCCTGCCGACGCTTTGCCCATGGAAGGATTCCTGGCCACCCAAGAAACACTAGACAATCCAAACAGCTTAGCCCTGCTGCAAGAATTTGAAACAGCCTACTACGATGCCGTAGACTTCATGGAAGCCAATCCAGCCGAAGCCAGCGAGATAGTGGTGGCACAGCTAGGCGAATATTGTGACAGCAACATGAAAGCCAAACCACTAGAAATGTCCATCAGCAGTGGTCGCTTATTGTTCAATCCATACCCCGCCGCTGACTTGCAGCCAGATTTAAGCAACTACATCGCCAGCGTGACCGGTTTAGATGTTGACGACGCTTTCTTTGCTCCGGCTGAAGCCTCTGTAGCACCAGGTGAACCATTCCCAGTTGCAGAAACAACAGCAGCGACAGAACCCAATCCAGATTTACCCACATTGCGCGTGGGCACCAAATGTGGCCCCACAGGCCACGCCATGCCCTTGTTCACCATGATGGCACAGCAAGGTGTGGCTTTTGACGAATTTAATCTGGAATATGTACCAGTCACCGATTCATCACAAATGGCTGCCTTGCTCACAAATGCCCAGGTTGATGCCGTGTTGGCACAGGTAGTGAATACAGCGAAAATGCAAAAAACGGCCGTTCCCGATCTGCGTTTGTGGAGCACATCCATGAGCAATGGTTTCTACCTCGTGGCCGAAGAAGGCATTTCTAGCTGGGAAGACCTCGTGGGTAAACGAATTCTCATGCCAGGCCCCAACAGCGGCCCCACAAACCTGGTCACAGCCGCCATGCGCGAAGCTGGCTATGATCGAGAAACAGACTTCATTGTCGAGTATCTGCCACCTTCTCAAATTGTGCAGATGTTAGTGGCTGGTGAAGCACCAGCAGGCGTGATTGCTGAGCCATTTGTAACGATGGTCATGAATAAATCGAAAGCAGAAGGGGGAACACCCATCGCACCAGCACCTATGGATTTGTACTCGCTGTATGGCTCAGAGTTGTGGAACGAAGGCGAACTGCCCTTAGATGGTATCCTAGTTTTGCAGCCCGTCTTGGATGATGCCGACACACACGCCGCATTTGAAGCCTTCGTGGCCGCCTATAACGACGCCATCGACTTCATGATGGCCAATCCAACAGAAGCCAGCCAGCTCATCGCCTCCCAGCTCACTGAGCAGTGTGACAGCATGATGCAGCCGCCCGTGATTCAGAAAACATTAGAAAACGGCCGTTTGCTCTACACACCCTATCAAGCCGCTGACCTGCTGCCAGACCTGGATGCATACATCGAGCTTGTACTCGGGCAAGAAGTAAACGACGCATTTTATGCGCAACCCTAAATCATCATTAATCACCACTAAACCTGGGCAGGTCACCAACAGCCTGCCCAGGCGCATGATGAAGCCTCACGCTTCGGCGTGGGGCACTGCGCTGGCCTGGATACTCTCCATCGGCGCAGTCCTCCTATTGTGGCAGATGGTGGCTGGATTTTATCCAGTCGCCATCTTGCCCAGTCCCAGTGAAACATTAGAAGCACTGCGCTGGCTAACCACCCGCAGCAGCTTTTACGAACACTTACGTCTGACAGCAATGCGTGGCGCCACCGGCTTCATATTAGCCATGAGCCTGGGGTCTACCATCGGTTTCCTGATGGGACGTTACCAACTGGCAGCCTGGCTGCTCAATCCACTGGTTGCCATCAGCACCATGGTACCACCCATTTTCTGGGTGGCAGTCATGATTATTTGGATGGGATTGGGTTCCGGGCCACCCGTTTTGGTGGTAGTGATTACAGCCACGCCGCTAGTAGCCGTGAACATTGCCCAAGGGATGCACAGTATCCAACCACGCCTGGTAGAAATGTCACAGATCTTTCAGGTAAACCGGATGACGCGCTTGCGCGAGCTATATTTGCCTGCGTTAAGTGGTCATCTGTTTGCAGCCGCGCTGATTGCCGTGCGCTTTGCCTGGCGCACCGTGATTATGGCAGAGTTTATCGGCAGCACCAACGGGTTAGGAAACCGCCTCGCTTGGGCGCGGCAAAATTTAGAAATGAATCTAGCATTTGCCTATCTGCTGGTCATCGTGGGCTTAGGCATGACACTAGAATACGGTATCTTACGTCCAGCGAAACGGCGCTGGGGCTGGGAATACGACAAAGATGAAAGCGGCAGGATAAAGGCAGAAACATGAAACACGTCGTGCAGTTAGACAATGTGAGTAAACAGTTTGGCTCATTAGCCGTGATTGAGCAATTTAGCGCGACCTTGGCCGTTGGCGATATTGTGTCACTGGTAGGCCCATCAGGCTGCGGCAAATCGACGTTGCTGCGCTTGATAGCTGGCGTAGAAGAGGTGAGCGACGGCCATATTCACTGCCACATTCCTCCAGAAAAAATTGGCTTTGTCTTTCAAGATGTGCGCCTTCTACCGTGGCGTACCGCTTTGCAAAATATCACCTTCGTGCTGCGTGATCGCATTTCCCATAAAGCAGAACGGCAAGAACGGGCACAACAAGCACTGCACCGAGTGGGATTAACTGGATTTGCCGATTATTTGCCACAGCAATTGAGCGGCGGCATGAAAAAGCGAGTTGCTATTGCCCGTGCCTTGGCAATTGAGGCTGATTTGATTTTGTTGGATGAGCCATTCTCTGACCTGGATTTGCCGCTGCGCCTGCTGCTAATTCAGGAGGTACAGGAGCTGTTAAAAGGAGGGGGGAAAACGGCCGTTTACGTCACCCACGACATCCGCGAAGCCCTCACCTTAAGCGACCGGGTCTACGTGCTGTCAGCGCGTCCAGCACGCATAAAGGAAACTGTCCACCTCAATAATTTGCCCCATCGTGGCCAGGTCAATGGCGTGCATTCGCCAGAATTGCTGGCCATCGAAACACGAATTATTGCGGCACTGCAAGAAGGCATCCAATCTTTGGCAACCAGTTGACCAGCCAACACCCCATTCCTCCCCCCACTTTCCCCACATAGTGACCGTCTAAAAATCACTCCCCGTTTTTTAAGGGTAAAGGTCACTTGCCGCACAGCCATCAATTCCATAACTTATTTATGGATGCGCACATAGATTGAAAACTCCCCCGCATGGTGTATTATATGGGAAGAGTGCAACACAGCCTCTACTGGAGGTCTAAATGGCTGAAAATGCCCCAAATAGAGACAAGGACAACAATGACGATGATCTGGAATTCATCATGCCAGCGCATCTCTACCCCCCTGCCCAACCTGAAACACCAGCAGAAAAAACACCACCAGAACCAGACCCTGCGCCAGAAGAAATCCCTGTAGACAACAGTTTAATGCGCCGCCTCACCAGCCTCACAGGAGATGTCACGGTAGGGGCGCTCAAACTCGCCATTAAAGCAGGCAGCGCACCAGTACGCATGGGGCGCAGTTTCATCAGCGACAGTGACAAACTCAAAATGATGAAAGAGACTGGCAGCTATCTGGCCGATGTGCGCAAACTGGCAGGGCTGACCATCAGTGATCTCAACGAAGCATTGGATTTAGAAGATAAAACGTTGTTGGAGGCCGTCGAAAACGGAACGGCCGTTCTTTCCTTTGAACTCATACTCCGAGCAGCCGCATTACTTGCCCGGCATGATCCCGTGCCTTTCATCATGCGCATGACCCGCACCTACAACCCCGCTATTTGGGTCTTACTCGATGATTGGGGTCTGGGGCGCCTGCCCCTGCAATACGAACGGGAACGTCAATTCATCAACATCTACCGCCGCCACGACGCCGCCCGCAAACTCTCAGACGAAAGTTTTGCCCAAATCTTGCAGTTTACCCAATCTGCCTTCGAAATGGCACTGCACTACGCCATCGAGCAAGAAGGCATCGTAGACAAAATTCTCAACGTTGCCCACGAAGAGAAATAACCCCATATCGCGCCGTGTCATTCCCAAATACATGACATATATCACCTATGATATGTGTAATTCGCAACATCCAAACGTTTGTGAAAAAGAGTACAATCCATCAACATAAGTTCCATTTTTTACTTGGTCAAGCCGATTTGTTTGACGAGAATGATGTGATGGAATCAGCGGAGGTTTGCATTAAATGAGTTCAGAAGCTAAATTTCGAAACGTAAGTCGGGGGGGGCGGGCACGTTCAGCACCAGTAGCCTATTTCAAACGAGACGTTGAAGACCGCATCCTTGATTTTGACGAAGTTATCTTGGGTTACGATGAGGAAACAGTAATAGCTGAGGCTTCTCGCTGCGTACAATGTCCTGAGCCGCAATGCTGTGTCATCAACTGCCCCGTCAATAATGACATTCCTGAAGCGATATGGAAAATCAGCGAGGGTAAGTTTATTGAAGCTGCGCAAATTTTCGCACGCACCAACCCACTCACCGAGGTTTGTGGTCGAGTATGTCCAAACTTGTGCCAAACAGGCTGTGTCTTGAGCCAAACTTGTGGCGCTGCTTCTATTGGCAAGATGGAAGCCTTTGTCGCCAATAAAGCGCGTGAAGCAGGAGCCATGTCTATTCCGGTTCCAGAAGAAAAGACGGGCAAGAAAGTTGCCATCGTCGGCTCTGGGCCAGCGGGGATCACCGTAGCTGAAGATTTAATCAAATTGGGTCACGATGTCACTATTTACGAGGCCTGGGCGGTAGCAGGTGGCGTGTTGATCTACGGCATTCCTAATTTCAAGTTGGACAAGGAAATCGTCGGCTACAAAATCAATGATTTGATTGAAGCTGGGGTCACTATCAAAACGAATACACGCATTGGCGATCAGATCACCATCGAAGATTTGCAAGAGCAGTATGATGCGGTATTTTTAGGCACAGGTGCCGGGGTGGAAGCCACCATGAATATTCCCGGTGAAGACCTGAAAGGTGTTTACAAATCAACTGATTTCTTGGTACGCGCCAATGTCCCCCAACATATGCTGCCCCCTGAAAAGCAGGAAATTCCTGAGGTAGGCAAGCGTGTGGCTGTGATTGGTGGTGGGGATACGGCGGTTGACTGTGCCCGAACGGCCGTTCGCTTGGGTGCGGAAGAAGTGACCATCGTGTATCGCCGGACAGAAGCAGAAATGCCTGGCAATCCCTCCGAACGGGGCATTTGCCTGGAAGAAGGCGTGCGCATCGAATATTTGCAGGCGCCAGTCGAATACTTTGGCGATCATGACGGCAAGTTAAATGAAATGATGGTTATCGAGATGGAACTGGGTGAACCAGACAAATCAGGACGGCGCCGACCGGTACCGATAGCAAACTCTGAGTTCATGCAGGAAATCGATACTGTCGTATTGGCTGTGGGCTACTGGCCTGATCCAGCCTTGAGCAAGAAGACCACAGGATTGAAGACTCACAAGTGGGGTCTCTTCTTAACAGATGAAGAAGTGGGCGCGACCAGCCGTAAAGGCGTGTTCGCTGCGGGGGATAATGTGCATGGACCAGATTTGGTGATAACGGCCGTTTCCACCGCCCACAAAGCCGCTAAAAGCATCGACAACTATCTGAAAGGGAAATCTATTCCCTGGCCAGAAGCATAACGGCTAACGATGAAATAAAATACGGAACTGCATCG
>PDQY01000066.1 GCA_002746795.1 Chloroflexota bacterium
CACTTCTAACAACACACCCTGATGGCTGCTATCTTGCGCCATATGCCCAAGCTGCTGTTTCGTTGCGGTCTTGATGGGAACATTTCGTGCTTTAGCCGCATCAAAAATAGACTGAGTCAACCTTCTATCCAGCCCTTTTTGCAGCCATAAGCGGTAAACGTCGCGGCGGTCGCCTCGCAATGTCTCTAAAACTGTGTTCCGCCGCATTAAATAATTACTCATGACAACGCATCCAGGGCGTCCCCCATACGCAGCAAAATGTCAGCGAATAATGAAGTATTCGCTGCTGGTCTCGTTATTTGCCCCGTATCTAAACCCCCTCGCCCAACTGTTATTCCAACTTCCAAATGGTGCCATCAGCGCGATCTTCCAAGACAATACCCAATGCTTTGAGTTGATCCCGAATCTGATCAGACGTGGTCCAATCCTTTTGCGCCCGCGCTTGGGCACGCAAATCAATGAGCAGGCGAATCAGCCCATCTTCACGTGCTGCATTGGCACTGGCATCTGCCTGCTCCGGCACAATACCTAAAACCTCACCACCCAATTCACGGTAAAGATTATCGATGGCAGTGAGTGTGCCTGCGGTATGTGGTCCTTTTTCATTCACCAGGGTATTCACCTGGCGGGTCAGCTCTTGTAACACAGCCAGAGCTGCAGGGGCGTTAAAATCATCGTCCATTTTCTCGATGAAACTGCGTTTCGTCTCAGCAAGCAGGGTCAGAACGGCGGGCTCAGCTTGCCCTTCTGCTGCGGTGCGCAATTGTTCACGCACCAGACTGACCGCCCCCCACAACCGCAGCCACCCTTTGTGTGCTGCTTCAATGGCATCGTCAGAGAACTCGATAGGGCTGCTGTAATGGCTGGAAAGCATAAAGGCGCGAATGGCTTCAGGACGATAGGTTGCCAGCGCATCTTTGATTGTTAGCATGTTGCCCAAACTCTTGCTCATCTTGGTTCCATCCAGTGTCAAAGAGCCGGTAAGCATCCAATAACGAGCGAAGTCTTCACCGTGAGCCGCTTCACTTTGGGCAATCTCACATTCGTTGTGAGGGAAAATGTTGTCGATACCGCCCCCGTGAATGTCAAAGGTTTGGCCGAGATATTTGTTTGCCATGGCGGAGCATTCTACGTGCCAGCCGGGGAAGCCATCGCCCCAAGGGCTGGGCCACCGCAAAATATGATCAGGCTCCGCTTTCTTCCAGATAGCAAAATCGGCTGCATGTCGTTTTTCAGTGCGGATACCGATGCGGGCACCTTCTTCTAATTCTTCAACCACACGTCCACTCAGTTTGCCATATTCAGGAAAGCTGGTGACATCAAAATAGACAGAGCCATTGACTTCGTAAGCGTGCCCTTTTTCGATGAGTGTTTGCACCATCTCGATCTGTTCGGTGATGTGACCGCTGGCGCGTGGACTAATGTCTGGGCGTTGAACGCCAAGCGCATCCATATCTTCAAAATAGTTGCGCATGTAGGTTTCCACCACTTGCATAGGACCAGCAGACAGCTGGCGTGCTTTTTTGAGGATGCGGTCTTCACCAGTATCAAGCATGTGCCCTACATCGGTGATGTTTTGCACATAGAGGACATCATAGCCGCTGTAGCGCAGGTAGCGCACGACTACATCGAAACCAATGTAGGTTTTACCATGGCCGATGTGAGAATAATCATATACAGTGGGACCGCAAACATACATGTTAACTTTACCAGGGGTTAGCGGTTTGAATTCTTCTTTTGTACGTGTGAGAACGTTGTAAATTTTAAGCGTCATGGTTGCTCCAGTTTTTGTAATGCGTTTTTCGTAGTCCGTCGGAGCCGGATTACGGGCATATTGTACCTGATTACGGTTGACTGTTCACGGCAAACGGTTGATTGGTTTAAAGTCTGGCGAAGATCATGCGGCCAGCGGCGGTTTGCAATACTTTTGTGACGATGACTCGAGCCGTGGCATCTACAAGATGGTTCCCATTTTCTACCACGACCATGGTGCCATCTTCTAAATAGCCAACCCCTTGATCTGTTTCCCGCCCTTGTTGAATAATTTTGACGGTAAGAGTCTCGCCAGGCAGAAAGATTGCTTTCACGGCATTGGCCAAATCGTTGATGTTGAGTACAGTCACGCCTTGCAGTTCCGCTACCCGGTTGAGGTTATAATCATTTGTCATGATCGGACATTTCAAATGACGACCCAAAGCCATTAACTTGGTATCTGCTTCGCGGGCTTCACTGACATCTACATCGGTAATTTTTGTGAGGACTGGCGAGTCATTTTGAAGTTCGGACAAAATTTCCATGCCCCGGCGTCCACGATTCCGCCTCATGGGATCGGCACTGTCGGCGATATGTTGCAGTTCGAGAAGGATGAAGTTGGGGACGAGCAATGTGCTGCGAATGAATCCTGTTTTGCTGATGTCTAAAATCCGTCCGTCGATGATGACGCTGGTGTCGAGCAAAATGAAATTTTCTAAAGCATCGCTGGCTGGGGCGTCTAAAGGGGAGCCATCTGTGCTTGAAATTGGAGAATTTTTTATAATTCTTTTTAGTTCATTTTGCCGTGAAACTAATATAAAGATGCTTAGGTAGCAAAAAATGTAGGCCGCGACGAGTGGGGCGAGCTGGCCAAATGGGGTTGGTAATAATGAAAGGGGGAAGGTAAGAAGGGCAGTGGCCACAAGTCCGATGAAGATGCCAATGACAACGGCCGTTAACCGTTCTGGGGGCATCGACGAAAGTTTTTTGGTTATATATTGAAGCGGACGAGTGGTGAAGTACGGAGTGAGAATAAGACCCGCTAAAAAGCCAGTTAATCCTAAGACAACGACGTATGCTTCTGAGGTAACATCTAGAAAACTAGCTAAGCGTGCTCCCCAAAAACCACCGACAACCGACCCTACCATCGCGCCGATTAGACGTAAGATAAATTCAAAACTAACAAGTCCCATGTCGTTTTCCTAATGTCTGCTCATGAGTTTGGTCTAATGCCAATTTTAAAAAAAGAGGTGAACAAGCGTTTCAATACTTGTTCACCCCGATCTCGTTATTGGTGCCAAATTTACAACTCTGATGAAAATAATCCAAACTTCATCAGTAACTTGGAACTTATGTAATGTCGTTTTGGCTGTTTGTGATTAGATTGTTGCGCAAAATCCCCTTGATTTTCTCATTTATGTTCCTTAGATGCACAAAAAAGTTTATGAGTCATCTAAGACAAAGTATCAAATGAATAGAAGTGTTTTTGCATTAAGAGAATCTGTAAACACATTCCTTTTCAGAGGGTTCTGATAAATCATTGGTTCTCATAATGACCATCTAACAATGAGTCCCCGTTTTTTCTGGGTAAAGGTCACTTGAAGTGCCTCCATCAATGCTGTCACTTATTTGTGGAGGCACATATAGTCCAATGAAATAGGCAAGATAACAATCAACAAAAAGAACAAATAAGACCAGGGAATAAATAATAAATTTAATCGTGTCTGATGGTATCACAGGGGAGAATACCTAGCAAGATGTTTTGAGAACCTGTGAACCATATGTCAGGGAACTTTGTTCCTGGGTAAAGGCCACTTGAAGCGTTTCCCTCAATGCCATCACTTATGGATCGAGGGGCACTTACCGTTCCTTGAAACTGATGATGCCATTCTGTGTTTTATTTCATCGTTCATCTTAAATTACTGGTTTCGATAGGTAAATGGCTCATCAGGCACTAAAGAATAATCATAGGGCTCTACACCTGAGCCATAATGATACGTGTTGGGATAGGGAATGTAATGGCTTTGGAACGTCCGTTCCTCGATCACATTGCCATCTGCATTTATAACGATTCGCGTTACAAAAACATCTGCCCCTTCTGTGGCCCAATCTATTTGCTTCACTGTGCCGGCGGCTAAATCTTCATCAAATTCCCAACGATCTTGATCAGAGCCTGGGATGTCTGTGACATTTTCAAAGTAGGGGCCATCTTTTTCAATCGTGCGTCCCATGCTGGTGGAGTAAAATTTGAATGTGAGTGCTTCATTTTCCGCACTGTAGTAATTTTCCATGAGCAAGTGGTAGGGCGTATTGTTAATGAATTTAAGATCAACCTCAAAGGCAGCATCTTCTTCTTCATCTGGGGAGTAGACGGTCGCATCCATGCCTGGCCCTTCACCGTCATTGTAGTAACTGAGCCAGTAGCCGTGTTCTAAGCGGCTGGTAATAGGGAAACCTGCCCAAAATGCTGTTTGGTACAGGGTTGTGGATACTTGACAAACACCACCACCGATGCCCTTGATGGTTTGTCCGCCTACGATAATCAAGCCTTCGGTATAACCATCATCTTCACTAATGGTGCCTAGATAATCGTTGAAGGAAAATTCGCCATAGGGGGGAATGACAACGCCGTAGAAGTTTGCGGCCGCGCGAGCAATGTTGTGTTTACGTTCGTCTGAGGAGCCGTAGAACCAGGTTACTTTTTCGCTGATGAGTTCGGTGATGCCCAGTTCTTCAGCAGTGGCGCCTGAATGCACAGTTGGTTCGATTTCTTTGACGATGAGAGGTACTGAGCGATTGGGTGTGCCGACTTGGGCGAGGAACAGCTCTGTGGTTGCTTCAATATCTAATTCACGGCCGTTTACGTGAGGAGAGACCAGGACCAGTTCTTTGATGTCATCATCGAAGTAGTAACGGGCATTTTCTGGCTTGCGATAAATCTCGTTTTCATATTGGCTGAGCCAGAATTTAACGGCGTTTTCATCCACAATCATGTTGTGTTGTTGGGTGCCATTGGCAGCAATGGAGCGATCAATACGAACCCATTTTGCCAATTGTGCTGCGGGCAGTTCCAGGCGGGTGATGTCATCGTCGGCTAAAGGCTCTGGCAGGAAGAAGATGATGGGATTACTAATCGCTTGTTGAATTTGAACGGCCGTTTCTCCATCATCTAATACTTGTGGCTGTACTTCTTCTATTAACAGTTCGATTTCCACTGAGCGAAATTCGCTGACTGGTTTCATGAGCCGTTCTCGTAGATCGGCCTTGTTTACCTGGCGCCCGATCTGGCTGGGCGTGTAGCTCACCTCGTCGCCATCACTGGTGAAGACTGCATTGACAGCGGGTTGCTGCAAATTAGATGCAAGCTCGTTGACGGCAAGGTTTAATTGAGTTTCATCAAAGACGATGATAGGTGCAAGTTCGGTGCCATAATACCAACTGTTGAATATGCCTTGGAATTGATTGATTGGACCACCGTCCCGTCCTACATTAAAAGCGGCCATCACGGTTTGGTTGAGATCATAAGCAATGCCTAGTTCCGCTGCTGTTTTTGTCCATTTTTGCCCTGTTGCGGGATCTTTGAGGGTGATCGTTTCATCATTTGCGTATGTGGCAGCGTTAGCCAGAAGGTTTTTTGCCTCATCTTGGGTGAGGCCGCCCAAGTTAACGCCAGACATGGAGACGCCGGTATAAATGCGCTCATCATGTCGATTTTTGTAGCTGTTGATGGTATAAGCGAGCACCATCGACAATATGACGAGTGTGGTAAGTGGTGCCACTAAAAAGAAGCTCAATTTTCGGGTGAAACGGCCGTTACTTTGGGGCGGTGGTGTTTGATTTGTTTGCATAAAACCTCGTATTGGGTGCCAGGCACCTGTCGAATTTAGCCCGAGTATTATAACACGCAGCCAGGTATGGCGATCTCGTATTCAAGGAAAACTCAGGCAAGTTTAATCACGTCAGTCCCGTAACGGCAGTGACCACCAGCATCATTTACAAAGGCGTGCGCTTATATTGCACCCCGTGCCACCCGCCTAAAGCTGTTAGCATTGCCACGACAGATCGCCAAATTCAATCTCTGTCCCTAATTGAGTCAAAAAATCATGCATGAACTGGGTGCGGCGTTTTGCCTCTGCCCGCCCGGCGTCTGTTTTCATGGTATCAACCAACGTGAAAAGTTTGGTGTAGAAATGGTCAACGGAATACAGGCGATCATTGGGTTGGCGTTTGGTGCAAAACGGATCTTCTGCCTTGTAGATGTTTGTGCCCATGGCATTACCTACCATAAAACAGCGAGCAATGCCGATGGCGCCAATGGCATCCAGGCGATCTGCGTCTTGCACCACTTTGGCTTCAATGGTGCGCGTGAGAATTTCTGCTGAAAAGCTGTGGGCTGCAATGGCGTGGGCAATGCCCGCCAGATATTGGCGAGGATAATCAATGGATTGTAGGTAGGAAACGGCCGTTTCTGCTGCTAGTTGGGAGGCTTGAGAGCGTTGAGGTGAATCTTTAGGCACAATGACACAATCATGCAGCCAGGCGGCGGGAATGACCACGTTGAGATTGGCTCCTTCAGATACGGCTAACTGAACGGCCGTTTTGACTACTCGTTGAATATGAGCTTGATCATGAGCCGCATCGCCAGCCATTTGATGTTCAAGAAAAGCGGCAAATTCTGTTTGCCAGGTATGCCAATCCATTCAGATGCTTATCCGACCACAAAGTTAAACAGATACCCGGTAAAAATAATAGCAAAGCCTACGATGGCAATAAACGCTATAATCAGCGGCATCTTGATAACACGTTTGAGAATCAAAATCTCAGGCAGGCTCAAGGCCACCACCGCCATCATAAATGCTAACACTGAGCCAAGAGCAGCCCCCTTTTCCATCATCGCGTGAACCACAGGAATAATGCTGGCAGCATTCGCATAGAGTGGAATCCCCAGCAAAACCGCCGCTGGCACAGTCCACCAGGCATCTGCCCCCATGAGTTCAACTAGAAAATCCTGAGGGACGTAGCCGTGAATGAAGGCACCAATCCCAATACCAATCACCACAAACAGCCACACCTTGCCGACAATTTCGTGAGTGCTGCGAGCCGCGGTGCGAATGCGTTCGTCCCAGGTTGGCTTGTATTGTACGCTCGTTTGTTTGCCCACCTTGATTTGCCAGACGAAATCTTCAACAAATCGCTCTGGCTTAAGCTGGCCAATGACAATGCCGCCCACAATAGCAATGGTTAATCCTGTCACGAGATATAATCCAGCGATTTGCCAGCCGAATAGGCCAAATAGCATGGCTAACGCAATCTCATTCACCACCGGTGTGGCAATGAGAAATGAAAATGTAACCCCCAACGGTATCCCGCTTTCCACAAAACCGATGAAAAGCGGCACGGCTGAACAAGAACAGAACGGTGTCAGGACGCCCAACCCCGCTGCGATGACGTTCCCTATGCCTTCTCGCTTGCCCCCGAGAAGGGCACGGGTTTGTTCAGGGCTGAAGAAGGAACGTATAAGCGTCACTATAAAGATCATGCCCGCCAACAGCATGAGGATTTTGGGCACATCATACAAAAAGAAATTGATAGAGTCACCCAAATGGCTTCCTGGTTGTAGGCCGATGAACGAATATGTTAGCCAATCGGCTAAATTTTGTAACTGCCGCCAGACCAAGAGCCAGAGAACGGCCGTTGCTACCACAAGCGCGGGTAACAGCCAACGCTGTTTTGGTTTTTGCGGCATGAAGTCGATCTTCTCAGTTGACATAACTGACCATTCTCGAAGATAGGGTTTCTGCTAACACCTCAACACTAAGGACTGACGATGCAATAAAATACGGAATTGCATTGTCAGCTTCAAGGGACGGTAAGTGCGCCTCCACAAACCAGTTCTGGAATGGATGGAGGCGCTTCAAGCGATTTCTACCCCAGAAAAACGGGGACTGATTTTTAGACGGTCACTAAGCATTTGCCAGCCAGTTCATCACTTCATTCTCAGACGGCACACGCCCAGATGAAACCAGTTGTTCATTGATCACCAATCCAGGTGTTGCCATGACATTGTAAGATAGAATATCTGAATAATCGCTTATCTTTTCCACATGCGCTTCCACACCTAAATTGGTAATTGCCATGTTTACGATTGCTTCTAACATGGTGCAGTTTTTGCAGCCTGAGCCGAGTATCTTAATGTTTAACATGTTTAGCTCCTGATTAAAAAGTTGAGATATTTACCTGATACCATAATATGCGTCACCTGGTTCACTACAAATGCACCCGCTTTAGGCGCAGCGCATTTGTGACGACACTAACGCTAGAAAAAGCCATGGCTCCCGCGGCTAAAATCGGACTGAGTTGACGTAAAAAGTCAGGTGCCCACGCAAAAGGAGCCAGTATCCCTGCTGCAATTGGAATGAGGATGACGTTGTAGCCAAAGGCCCACCCCAAATTCTCATGGATGTTGCGCATGGTCGCTGTGGACAGCTTGATGGCTTGAGGCACGCTGCGCAAATCTCCACGCATCAACGTGACGTCAGCCGTTTCCATGGCGACATCTGTGCCAGTTCCGATGGCGAGCCCCACGTTGGCTTGGGCTAGCGCCGGGGCATCGTTTATGCCATCCCCGACCATGCCCACGACGTATCCTTCTTCTTGAAGTTGCTTAACGTAGCTGGCTTTATCTCCTGGTAACACTTCGCCAAAGATGCGGTCAATGCCAACTTCAGCGGCAATGGCTTGGGCGGTGGCTTTGTTGTCGCCTGTCATCATGACAACGGTTAAGCCCTGCTCTTTCATGGTTTGCACGGCCGTTTTTGAGCCATCTTTGATCGTATCTGCCACCCCAATAATGGCGCTGGCTTGACCATCAACTGCCAGCCACATCGCTGTCTTTGCTTCGTTTTGCAAGGCGGCTGCTTGGGGAGCGAGGTCATTCAATTGCACCGCTTCCCGTTCCATCAAACGCAAATTGCCTAGCAGCACATGATGCCCATCGACTTGTGCCTGGATACCGTGCCCAGCGATGCTTTCAAAACTAGTGGGTTCGCTCAAGGCTAAACCTTGCTCATGAGCTGCCTGCACAATGGCATCACCTAGTGGATGTTCTGAGCCACGTTCGGCTGAGGCAGCGAGTTGGAGCCAATGAGCGGTTGTTGATAATTGGGGAGCGGTGGCCTGTTTGCCGTTTCCTGTTAATTGTTTACTGATCACGACATCTGTCACTGCCGGCTTGCCCCGGGTGATCGTTCCTGTTTTATCGAGGACAATGGCGTTGAGCTGGTGGACTTCTTCCAGGGCGGCGCTGTTTTTGAAGAGGATGCCGTATTCGGCTCCTTTGCCCACGCCGACCATGATGGAGGTGGGGGTGGCTAACCCCATCGCACAGGGACAGGCAATCACGAGAACGGCCGTTAAGCGCACCAATGCCGTCACAAAATCACCGGTCACCAGATACCAAATGCCAAAAGCAATCAAGGCCATCACAATCACAAACGGCACAAAATAAGCAGAAACCCGATCTACCACACGCTGGATGGGTGCTTTGCTGCCTTGTGCTTGCTCCACCATTTTGATGATTTGGGCTAGAGCAGTTTCTTTGCCAACTTTGGTGGCTTTAAATTTGATGAGACCTTGCTTGTTGATGGTAGCCCCAATCACTTCGTCCCCCACCGTTTTCTCAAGGGGTAAACTTTCGCCGGTGATCATGCTCTCATCAATGGTAGAACGGCCGTTTACCACCACACCATCCACCGGAATTTTTTCACCTGGACGCACCACCACAATATCACCATGGGTCACTTCGGCGATGGGGATATCCAGTTCCTCATTAGCGCGTATCACTCGGGCGGTTTTCGCTTGCAACCCGATGAGTTTTTTGATGGCTTCGCTCGTTTGCCCTTTGGCTCGTGCTTCCAACAGTTTGCCCAACACAATGAGCGTGATGATCATGGCGCTGGTTTCAAAATAGACGTGATGGCCTAAGGTCGTGGATCCCAGGGCGAGCGCAATGAGAATGGCTACGCTGTAGATGTATGCGACAGAGGATCCCATCGCAACCAATACATCCATGTTAGCGCTTCTATTTCGTAAGCTTTTATAGGTACCGAGGTAATAATCCCGACCAACGTAAAACTGGACGGGAGTAGCTAAGGCGAAGAACAGCCAACTGACCCAGGTTGCATTCGCCCAATTTCCTAACAAGTTAAAATCGCGTGCCATACTGAGTACAAACAGCGGCGTGGTGAAAATTAAGCCGACCGCGAGCCGTCTTTTCTGGTGATTTATTTCGGATTGTCGAGCGGCAGCTTCGGCATCTTCTGGTTCATGAGCGTCGGTGGTCGTTTCCACCACATCAAAGCCAGCTTTGCGTACAGCGGCCACCAATTCTGGACGAGTGACTGTGCCAACGGCATAGTTCACGGTTGCTTTTTCGTTAGCAAAGTTGACAGTGGCCTCAAGAACACCATCCATTTTATTGAGGCGGCGTTCGATGGTGTTGGCGCAGTTGGTGCAGGTCATGCCGAGCAGAGGCAGCTCTGTTTCGGCGGTTGGCACTTCAAACCCAGCCCGTTCGATGCGAGCTATGACATCAGAGGTGACTGTTTGGGCTTTTACGAGAGATGGGTTGTAGGTGAAGGTAACTTTTTCGCTGGCAAAGTTAACGTTGGCGGTGTCTACACCGTCTACTTTTTTGGTGTTGCGTTCCACGGAGGCGACGCAGTTGGCACAGGTCATCCCTAAAACGGGTAATGTGATTTGTTTTTTTTCAGACATGGGAGTTGTTTTTAGACCTGACAGGTTTAGTTCTTAACCAATTTGAATGAGACCTTCGGGTGGGAAATTGATTTCTTGCAAAAGAGCTTCAATTTCTGACCAGGTAGCAGGATCGTCCCACTCGACAGTAACTTGTTTGCTATCTTTATCTGCGTTTACGCTGCTGACGCCGGCGATATCGCCAACCTCCATTTCGATGGTGTGGGTGCAGTGTCCACAGCTGATGTTTGGGATGGTGAATGTTTTGCGTTTCATATGCGTTCTCCTTTAAGTTGATCAGGGGCGCGTGATGAATGACGGTAATTTCGTTGATGGTCGTTGGTTGATGGTCATGGGTCGTTCGTGTCTAAATGTTAAAATTTAATGTCAAAAGGCATTAGTGTGAGGGGCTGTCCTTGCAGGGCGGCTATGTTTTCGCCTAAAAGCAGGCGGACGATTTCCAGAATTGTTTTGGTGGAGTCATCAGGTGGGAGAGCTTTTTCAAATGGATTGGGCTGGGCATAACGGCCGTTTCCCCCGCGTACATTGATCACCGAAATCTGATACTCATCATCGGTTTCTATCTTACCTAATTTTGCTGCTTGGCGCACGGCGTCTACAAAATCTCCGGTGCTGTCTACTAATTTCAGATCGAGGGCTTGTCGCCCCGTCCAGACACGCCCCTCACAAATTTCGTCAAGTTCGTCGTAGGGTAGGGAACGGCCGTTAGCCACCACTTCTTTAAATTTGCTATAAATCTGCACGATGTTGTCCCAAAAGACCTGGCGTTCATCTGCTGTCATCGGTTGGGAGTCCTGATACAGGCCAGCTCTGGCACCACGTTGCAAACTCACCTGATGCAGTTGCAACTTATCAAGCAGACCTTTGGTGCTGACACGTCCGCTAATCACACCAATGGAGCCTGTGATCGTGCCTGTTTGCGCCATGATGTGCTTCGCATAGGCACTAACGTAATACCCTCCTGATGCTGCGGCATTGCCCATGTAGACCACAACTGGTTTCTTTTGGCTAACTCGTTCAATTTCACGACAGATTATGTCTGAGGCCAGAGCCGAGCCACCGCCAGAATCGACGTGGAAAATCAAGGCAGCCATATTGTCCATTTTTTCAGCGGCGCGTAACTGCTGGCGTAAAGTCAGTTCACCAGCCGTTTCGCCTCCCACAAAGGGAATGGGAACAGGCGGCTCGATAGGGGGGCGCCGACTAGCTCCCATCATGATGGTGCCTTCCAAGCTGATGACGCCCACAAACTTGCGTTGTTTTTGTCTCGCTTTTTCCAGTAGAAGTCCACGAGCCTCTGGCCAGGGCAACAGCTTGGCTTGGGGGCGTTTATCTTCTTCTGCCTCAATCTCTTCTGAGGGGGGAGCAGTTGTTTCAGCTGAAGCAGCTTTTTCCTCAACGGCAAGCTTTTCTTCTGTCTCTTGCTCTGGCTCTGCCGCCAACAGGTAAACTAACTCATCTTCATAAGCAATGTCATCGATCAGTCCTGCTTTTAAGGCTTCTTGGGGGAAGAGCGGAGCCTGGTCGATAAGGGATTGGAGGGCTTCTTGGGAGAGGGAACGGCCGTTTGCCATTGTTGCTGTCATCTCATCAAAGCGATCATCCAAAAGCCAGGTGAGTTGTTCCCGTTGTTGGGGTGTGATGTTAGACTCGCCAAACATGTTTAAGGCAGTTTTGTAGGGCGATATTTGAATGACATCCATCTCAATTCCTATTTGGGCCATGGCATCTTTGAGAAATGTGGTTTCCATGCGCAACCCTAGCGCTTCAAATTGGGCGCTGGGAGGGACAATAATGCGATCAGCCGCCGTGGCAGCGTAATAGGTAGTCATGTCGAGTACGGGCGTGTAGACAATCACCTCCTTGCCATGTTCTTGCAGGCGGGTGAAAGAGCGACGTAAGTTTTGCAGGGTTGCCAGACCTGGGTGAAGGTTTTGAAACAAAAAGACAACGCCCTTCACATTTTCGGCGTCAGCAACCGCTTGCAGGCGTCGGTTAATGACCTGCATGCTCAGGGGCGGCGGGGGCAGTGGCAGCTGACGTTCGACAAAACTACGAGGGGGTGAGGCGCGTTCAGGCAAGGTACCGTCAATGGGCATGAGGATGTAATCAACTTTCGTATCGCGCATGCGGCGCATGCTATTACGCAGTGCAATGCCACTGTGTGTCCAGGCATTGGTTACCGCCTTCCATACATCGCCTAGTTCGCGTTTCAGGTCGGTAAAAAAATCGGGTTTCGGGGAAGTTTTAGTTGAATCAGTCATAGTAATAGTGCAATGATAACTGAGAATACAGCGGCTGTCATTTTTCGTTTGCAGCACGTGCTTTTGCGCATAAAAAAAGCGCACGACGAACTTGATTTGTTTGTAGTATGTGCTTTAGCGCATAAAAAAGCGCATGACGAACCTAATTTGTTTGTAGTATGCGCTTTAGCGCATAAAAAAAGCGCACTAAAGTGCGCACTACGAACTTTGTGATTGTGCTTTATCGCATAAAAAAGCGCACTAAAGTGCGCACGACGAACTTTGTGGTATGTGCTTTTGCATGATGTGAAAAAATACCCATAATTCATGTATCATGCATCAGGAAAGTTTCATGACACAACTAACTCAGGAATGATAAGGGAAATGCAAGCAGAGTGTTAATAATCAATGAAGAGGATTGCCACAAATCTTATTTCTCAGGTATGCTTTTGGCTGTGATGTGTATTGTGATGTCTAAACTCAACGACAGTTGCTCCCAGAATGATTGTTGGTTGAAAAGTAGTGTGCTTTGTCTTTCTTGACCCCCGCCTTTTTACTGCTTGGGCTGTTGGCGCTGCCGATCATTGTGATGTATATGCTGCGCTTGCGGCGGCGTGAGATGCTGGTGAGCAGCACCATGCTCTGGCAAAAACTGCTGCGCGACCGCGAGGCCAATGCCCCCTGGCAGAAATTACGGCGAAACCTTTTATTATTTTTGCAATTGTTGATTTTGCTGGCGTTGGTGTTGGCGTTGGCAAGACCATTTCTCCCCATCCCCTCGGTTGTTAGCGGCAGCACAGTGGTGTTGCTGGATGGTTCTGTCTCCATGCAAGCTACAGACACTGCTCCCAACCGCTTTGAGCTGGCCAAAGAAAAAGTCGATGGCTTGATCAACGATTTGAGTGGCGATCACCAAATGACTCTCATTCACGTGGGACATACGCCCACTGTTTTGGCTGCTGCCACCCACGATAAAACAGTTCTGCGGCGGGCGTTGGCCGAAGCACAGCCCACGACAGCTACGCCTAATTGGGATGCCGCGTTGGCTTTAGCAGCAGGTGCAGCACAAGGGTTCCGGGATGGGCACGTGGTCATTGTCTCGGATGGCGGTTTGCCTGATGACTTGCCCCTTTTGCCTAAAGCCCCTGTTTACCTGCCTGTGGGAGAGAGCCGCGAAAACTTGGCGATGTCAGCATTGGCGACACGCGGCACAGAATCGGGGCCGCAATTGTTTGCCCGCGTGGTAAATCATGGGGTGATGGATCAAGATGCGTTGTTAAGTTTGATGTTGGATGACACGTTGTATGATTCCCGGCAAATCAGTGTACCTGCGGGCAGCACGGCTAGCCTAACCTGGGATTTACCGGAAGGCACGGCGACCATTGAAGCCTATCTCTCGGAGCATGAGAATGATTACCTGCCCTTGGATGATGTAGCTTATGCGGTGCATGAGGGGGGTGTTGCCAATCGCACTTTGTTGGTGACGGAGGGCAATCTCTTTTTGGAGCAAGTATTTAGTGTGCTGCCAGGGATTGAGGCATTTAAGGCCAGCCCGGATAGTGATCTGTTTCAGGAGGAATTTGACTTATATATTTTTGATGGCGTGCCTTTGCCTGATCCTTTGCCAGCTGCTGATATGCTGGTGATCAACCCGCCAGCGGGCGAAGTGGCCGCTAGCAGTGCCGATGATTTGCTGAATGTGACGGGGATTTTTTCTAATACGGTGGCCGTGCGTTTAGCGGATTCGCCCTTGCTGCAATTTGTGGATTGGCGTGATGTTCATGTGCGGACGGCGAAGGATATTGCTGCCCCGTGGGCGCAGACTTTAGTTGAGGCAGAAGGGGGGGCTCTCCTTCTCGCCGGTGAGAGGAATGGACAGCGTATTGCGATTCTTACTTTTGATTTGCGGGATTCTGACTTACCGTTACAAATTGCATTTCCTGTTTTAATGGCTAACATTACAAGCTGGCTTAGCCCTGGGAAGGTGTTTGAGGACACGCAGGGGCTGCGACCGGGTGATCCGGTTTCAATATCACCTGCTTCGACGACAACGGCCGTTCTCGTGGAAAAGCCAGACGGATCTGTGTGGACAGCTGAGGTGGGCGAAGAAGCCATTATCTTCTCGGAAACCTACCAGCTTGGTCTGTACCATGTTAGTTTGCGTGACAATGAAGGCACCCGGGCTGCAGGTAGTTTTGCGGTGAACTTGTTTAGTCCGGTTGAATCGATGATTGCGCCAGCGGACACGCTTCAAATTGGGCAAATTGCTGCTGAAGTGGATGCAGCTGGCGCTGTAGGGCAGTTTGAATTTTGGCCCTGGCTGTTGGCTGTGGGGTTTATCGTGTTAGTTATGGAGTGGTGGGTTTATCATCGTGGCTTTCGTTTGCCGAAAATTGAGGTTTGGAAGAAGTCGTAACAAAAGGATGCTGGCTTAACTGGAAATGATGACTGCTCGCTTGATATAAATATTCTGAATGAGTGAAAATGCGAAAATAAAAACCTGGAGGGGTAATCTTCGACTGCGATATGTGGTGCCAGTCATTGTTGTGCTGGGCATTATTTTGTTTATTTTGGCGTTGGCTGCTTCTTGTCGCGGTCAGAACGGCCGTTATGGATTAAAGCCGTACCGCTTAACAGATACGCCCCAAAGCAATTTGGTCGGCGGCGAGGTCGTTTTTCTCACATTTGTTGAATTGAATAGTGAACCTGATGTTTATCAAAATCAACGTATTCGGGTAACGGGTGACAAGATCACTATCGTGCCTGAACGCTGCCGCGTATTTACAGGTCCAGAATTCACATGGGGGCTTATCGCTGAAGGGCTGCAACTCCACACGTTTGGATTTGACAAGCTTGTATCCCGTTTGCCTGATGGCTTGACAATGACTGTGGAAGGGATTTGGCGGCAGTATACTGGTCCTTTGGGTTGTGGTAAGGAACCGGAGGATGGGGCGGCCTGGTATCTACAAGTTGAGCGCATTATTTCACCTAATCCGCTACCTCTGGGTAAGGGCACGCCTTTTGCCACGATTCAGGTGCCCCTGGCTGGAGATTCTGGCATAGCTATCACGCCATTTGTGACACAGACCCCAGAAACGGCCGTTACAGAACAACCGAGCATTGGCATCACCCCCTTGCCCACTGACAGCACGTTGCCAGTCAACACCCCCAGTTCACCAGCAGCAGCGACAGCCGCCACACAGCCAACTGCGACGTCGGATCCGGCCAGTTCAACAGCCACCCGTTCCTCAGGAGTAACGCCACCTGCTACGCCGCCGCCCGGCAGTACGCCTACCCCCAACGCACCCGGTACGCTGACGCCTACCGTGCCCAGCGGCAATACCCAGACGCCTGCCCCCACCCTTACCGGGTATCCCGGGGCAGATCCCAGCACGGCTGTGCCCACTAATACCCCCTATCCAGGCAGCAGTTAAAAAGGTAACTCAATCCATGAATAAAAACTTTAGATCAGCGATAACAGCGCCAGATAGCCGGGCGGTGCCAGCATGTTAGTTTCTGTTTTACAATTTTGATTTGCTCGTGTGTTTAGATGAACCAGGACAAGCTGCCTTGCCACTCTACCCACCGCCAATGAGCATTGCCTACCACCTTATCGAAGATTATAAACGACAGGAACTAGCCTTGTCATATGCTGGCTAGGCTTTTAAGGAAGAGGCTTCTCTTTGAGCCATCATTGGTAAAAAACCTGGTGACAGGATAGTTTCTGCTGGATCTGAGGGTATCAAAGCCATCCGTTTCTCCTCTGCCCGATTCAGCTGCCGAAGAATAAACCGCTGTCGTCGTGACATCACTGTGGCGATGTTCCACAGAAGCTGCGTGCCTAAAACAGCATCATCTTCACATAAAGTTAGCAAGCGCTCACGATTAAGTGTGAGTAGCACGGTATCATCCTCCCCTGCAATCAGGCCGGCGGTTCGCGTACCTTGATCCATCATCGCCATTTCCCCCACGATTTGCCCCGGTCGGAAGGTGGCGATGTATTTCATTTGCGCATGCTGGTGCAATGTGGGATCAATCCCTTCTGGCTCTTTCCACACCTCAATTGTCCCTTCTTTGATGATGTAAAACTCTTCGCCAGCTTGCGAAGCCTGAACAACGGTTTCCCCCTTACAAAATTCTTGTTGTTTAAACTGAGCTGCCAATCGCATTCGTTGCGCCATGTTGAGCTTGTTGCCTAAATCTGAATGTGCTAGAAAGTCAGCCACTTCACGAACCTGCACCAATTCAGTTTCTTCCACAGGGTTGTAAAGAACTGAACTATGGCGGGGTAACCCCAAATAAGCAGCAACCATACGCCGAGTTGCATCTGGGGTCTCGAATTGAGGCCAATGCCCTGCTTTAGGTAAAATCCTTAAATCTGCTTCGGGCCACTCGTCGGCTACAATGCCAGCATCGCGTAAGGGCACGGTGTTGTCCTCAGCTCCCCATACGATAAGCGCTGGAATATCAATTTGACCTAATTGACCGCTCAGATCATGGTCTCTCATGGCCCAAAAACATTCAGCACGAACACGTCCCTGGCCGGGGCAACGGGCGTCACTACGAATGCGTTTGTAATCTTCGGCTGTAATTCCAGTTCGGTCAGCAAAAGAGACAGGCTTCATTAACCTATCTGTGATGCCCACGATGGTTCGTTCAACTGAATTGACGAGGAAGCTGCCAGGGCGAAACCGTTCCATGAGTGTAATTGGCGATATGAACAGGTTAATGGAATTGGATAAATGTCCGCTAATTGTGGGGCTGAGCAACACCATCCGTTCAACAAGAACAGGATGTTTTAAAGCTAAAGCGATGGATGTCATTCCCCCCATGGAATGCCCTACCAAGACGACTGGGCCATTGCTCACTTGTTCAATTAATCCTGCTATTAAATCAGCATAAAGGGGGATGGTAGTAGGCTGCTCCATGGCGGGTGATTTACCATAGCCTGGCAAATCAACTGCAATGCAATGGAATCGTTGAGCTAGTAAGCCCACTAAAGGCGAGACTGCGTACCAGGAACTAGACCAGCCATGTATTAAGATAGCCACTTGTCTTCCTTTGTGACCAGCTTCAATCACATGGATAGGTTGATTCTCCACTGTGTACATGTTTTCCGTGTACGTTTGTGTCATATTGCCATACTCCAAGGATGGATTTCTGTTTTCACATGAGCAACCCACGATTTTTTACCTTGGTGATTGCATGATGTTTTTCGCGGTTTACTTAAACATCATACTCAATGTAAAATCTTATGGAATAAATGAAACGTGAATAAATGGGAGGAGTGTCACACTTTTTAAATGTTTGTGTGTATTAGGGGAAGAATTTGCCTGGTTCATCAATGGCAAAAACTTGATACGATTCTTTTTGTTACGGGTGGGAAAAAGTGTCAGCAAGTGTGCATCTATAAATAAGTGACGGCATTGATGGATGCGCTTCAAGTGACTTTTACCCAGGAAGAACGGGGGCTAATTGTTAAGCGGTCACTGCGTCGTGTTATTTAATTTTTGTCCTTAAGCCGGTGATGAGCGCCTTGGCGCTTTGAGGCTGCTCAGGGCGGGGGCTGCTGGTTTGTGTTCATTGCCTGGATCCTGATTATGTCTGGTATTGCCTCAGCCACCATGCGCTGTTTGGCATGTGGCTCTGGCGCACAGCTTCAAGTACAGCCGGGACATCCATGGGCAGCCGATGGAAACTGACCTGGACTGATCCGGCAATCGTTTCGATAATGGTGTATTCCACCCAAGGTGACAACATGGGTAAGTTATTTGGTGGTGGTGTGGCAAAGCTGGTGCCGACACTGCCGGGATTGACGATCAGCCGATCATGGAATTTTCGTAACATTTGGCGATGCGTATGCCCTCCCGCCATGATGTCGGCGGTTGTATCTGCAAAGAGATCGTCGAGAATTGAATAGGGAGTGGATGGCAAAATAACATCGATGTTGGATTTGGGTGAGGCGTGAAAGCAAAGTA
>PDQY01000067.1 GCA_002746795.1 Chloroflexota bacterium
CACAACAAATGCCGCAAAATATCAGGTTATAAGTGAAACTATGAAAATATCATCAGATTACCAAGTTCACATGCTGCGAATTTGGCAAAATTCATCGGCAAAGGATTCGGGAAGGGATTCATTGCGGGTAACATTAGAAAATACAAAAACAGCAATACGAGTCAGCTTTTCAGACTTTGAGTCGCTCGTCGATTATTTACAACAACAAACTAGCAAGAGAGCAACCCAATCAGGTTTCTAACAGCTTTTAGGGCAGGCATCTGAAGTCAATTTACGGGACAGCCTATCCGTAAATTGCATCCCACTACGGAGTTCCTCTAACAAAACAGCCGCTTCAGCAAGCCAGTCTGAATGCGGCTGTTTTGTTTTTTAAATCAAGCCATACGCGCTACACAAGCAGCATCATAACAGTTCGATCACCGTGGCTTCACCTTGTCCCACCCCCACACAGAGCGTGGCTAACCCATATTTCATCGACTGCCCAGCCGCCTGTCGGTGCTTCATCTCGTGCAAGAGCGTCGTCAAAATGCGAGCGCCCGAACAGCCTAAGGGATGCCCCAGGGCAATCGCCCCACCATTCACATTGGTAATCGTAGGATCCATGTCCAATTCTCGCATCACCGCCAAGGATTGCACGGCAAACGCTTCATTCAACTCAATCAAATCCATTTCACCCAAAGACAATCCGGTGCGTGCGCACACCTTGCGCGTAGCCCCCACTGGCCCCAGCCCCATCACACGGGGGTCAACCCCGGCTGCTGCTGAACCTCGCCAACGGGCTATGGGCTCTAAGCCTAATGCCGCCGCTTTTGCCGCCGACATCATAATCAACGCCGCAGCACCATCGTTCAAACCGCTGGCATTCCCCGCCGTGACGGTGCCACCTTGACGAAAAACGGCACGCAGTTTACTTAAAACTGCCATGTTAGTCGCTAGTTCGTAGCCATTTTCCCCTTTGGTGATGCGCGGATGTTCGTCAGTGTCCATGAGAATGGGATCTCGTTTGCGCTGCGGGATGGGAACAGGGACGATTTGGGATGAGAAACGGCCGTTATTGATCGCATCACAAGCCCGTCTTTGACTTTCCAGGGCAAAAGCATCCTGGTCTTCACGGGTGATTTCGCCACCCGCAATCTGGCCAGCACAGCTTCTATCGTAGATATTTTCGGCCGTTTCCCCCATCGCTTCTAGCGGGAAGAGCGCCGCCATTTTCGGATTAGGATAGCGCCAGCCCAGCGTCGTGTCATAGCCAGTGATGTTTCCTGGTGGTCCCCAGGCACGGGGATTTTTGGGGAAGGAGTAAGGCGCACGGCTCATGTTCTCCACGCCGCCAGCAATAAACACGTCACCTTCGCCCACAGCAATGGCGCGTGCCGCCTGATTGACGGCGTTCAAGCCACTAGCGCACAATCGGTTGAATGTGACCGCTGCCACTTCGTGGGGCAAGCCAGCCAACAGGGCTGCCATCCGCGCCACATTGCGATTATCTTCGCCAGCCTGGTTGGCACAGCCAAAATACACTTCTTCTACGATAGCCGGGTCGATGCCAGCATCTTCTACCACTGCTTTGATGACCAACGCCGCCATGTCATCTGGGCGGACAGCGGATAAAGTGCCGCCATGTCGGCCAATGGGGGTGCGCAGTGCGTTAATGATTACGACTTCGTTCATGATTAGCTCCTGTTCAGTTTGGTGCAGTTCTCCAATTTTGTGGCAACAACTCTCGTGCATCAATAAAAAAGCGCCTGACAAAATCAACTCGTCAGGCACCTTAACACTAAATTATAGATAAGGGGATGCTTTTGCTAGCTGATTGTGGCACGGGCTGGGGTTTATCCACGGCCGTTCCCGACAAGCTCCAGGCACCCGTATGCTCAATCCTCACTTGCACAAGCTGCCCTTTGAGATCACGCGGATCATCAAAGAATACAAGTTTGTTTTGCGGGGTGCGGCTCCGCCAACGGCCGTTATGCTTTTCTTCCACCAGCACCTCCAAGGTCTCACCCAGCCAGCGCCTCATCTTACGCTCTGAGATTTCAGCCTGCAGCTGCTCGATAGCCTGGAAACGGCGGCGCTTTTCCTCTTCTGGCACATCATCATCCAGGCGCCGGGCACTGACGGTGCCAGGGCGCGGACTGTAGCGTGCCAAATGTATCTTGTCCATTTCCAGGTCAGCCAGCAAATCATGCGTTTTCTGGAACTGCGCCTCTGTCTCCCCAGGAAAACCGACAATGATGTCATTGTGAATGGCGACATGCGGCACAATGTCGCGCACGCGCTGCACCAGTTGGCGATACTCAGCGACAGTATAACCCCGCTTCATTTTGCGTAACACATCATCATCACCAGCTTGAATAGGGATTTCGATTTGTGGCATCACTTTGGGCAGATCGGCAACGGCGTGCAGGATTTTATCGGTCATGTAGTTGGGATGGCTGGTGAGGAAGCGAATCCGTTTCAACCCATCAATGCCATTGATCACACGGAGTAAATCAGCTAAGTCTGGCCCATCTGCTACGTCATAACCGTAGCGGTCTACGATTTGGCCGAGCAGCACCACTTCTTTGACCCCCTGCGCCACCAGAGACCGCACTTCGGAAGCAATTTCGCCCACGGGACGGCTGCGCTCAATACCTCGCTTCTGCGGAATAATGCAGAAGGAGCAGGCATGGGAACAGCCATACACAATGGAAACGGGTGCAGACACTAAATTGCCTCGCTCATGGACGGGCAAAATAATCTCGCCATCTTGCCAGGCGTGTCGTTGGGCGGTAAAGTCTTTTTCAAACGTCTGATGGTCACCTTGAGTCAGGTGGCTGACCAATGGCTGGCCATCTGTGCTAGGTTCCATGAACACATCTACAAAGGGAAAGGCATGCTCCAGATCTTTGTTGCCGCGCACCCCCACCACACAACCCATGACAGCGATGGTCATATCGGGGCGCTGCTTCTTGAGCGGCTTCATGTTAACAATTTTGTTATACGCCTTATCTTCTGACTGCTGGCGGACAGTGCAGGTCTGGAAGACGAGCACGTCTGCTTCTTCCAGCTTGGGCGTAGCTCGATAGCCTAGTTTTTCTAATTCGGTGGCTACTCGTCGCGCATCGGCGTAGTTCATCTGGCAGCCGGTAATCCAAAAGTGGTACGTTTTTTCCATTTCGTCGTATTATTTAATTTCCGTTCCTGAAGAAACATGACTGATTGCTGATCTTCCAATGATAATCGCTTCAGTTAAGTAAAAGGCGATTCTATCGCCTGTGCTTTGGGGCGTCAAAAAGTCGGCAACGGCCGTTGGTGATTGCAGCAGCATCGCTTTGAGGCGCATGCGGTTCTCTGGCGTCACCTGCATCCGGTTTGTCCAGGTGTCGAAATCCATTTTTTTGCGGTGTGTTTCCTGATGTATCTCGGAGAAACCAGCGTCCACAAACAAATTGAGCCACTCATCAACGCTTAAGGCGCGGACGTGGCTGGGGTCGCGCAGTTTCTCGAAGGCGTTGACGTATTCACCAACCTGGCGCTGAGTTTTGGCTTTTTTGCCCCGCAAATGGCTGCCGGGCACCACATTGTCCACGAGCGCCATCCGGCCACCCGGTTTGAGGACACGGGCGCACTCTGAAAGAAAACGGCCGTTATCCGGGAAATGATGCGCCGCAATCCGACAAGTCACACAATCAAAGCTGCCATCAGGAAAGGGCAGCTGTTCTGCATCTGCTGTTTCAGCAGCAACATTGGTTAAGCCGCGTTCTTCAGCCCCCTTTGCTGCGTTACGCAGCATTTCTGTGGTGAGATCAGAAGCGATCACATTGGCCACATGGGGTGCCAGCACAAACGCGGTGTGTCCCCCGCCTGTAGCTACATCTAATACCTGCCACTCTGCGCGGGGCGCCAGCAATTCGACCAATCGTGGCAGGCTGGCACCTTGGGCATGAACCTGGCTGGTGACATAGGCATCAGCATTGGCTCCAAAAATTTCTTGTATCTTTTTTTTACTCATCGTGTTTATCTATCGCCTGCATCAACTTTAAGAGTTGAGCTATGGGCACATCCATCAATTCTGTCACTGATTGATGGATGCGCTTCAAGTGACCTTTACCCAGGAAAACGAGGAGTAATTTTTAGGCAGTCACTCTGCTTGCGTTATCGGTTTATCCATGCCAGGGAAGTGCAATTCCCCTGCCCGTGTACCTTTACGATTTGATGTTTATATTCAGGGGCCACCATGCTTATCACCTGATCATTGATGAGGAATGATAACCAATTCCCATCGGCTGACCAATCATACAGCGGAGAAAGCATAAATCCGGTTAAACTCGAACGATAGGTTTGTGTCTCATTGGATTCAATATGATGAACGATATAAACATTGCTGTTCACATTCTGTTTGTGGTCAAAACCCGTTAACACCAGCCAACGGCCGTTCGGCGAAAATCCTAATGAGTGATAAGGAGCAATCTCTGATTGCAACCGCAAATCAAGCGATCCCGTGACCCGGTCATAAAGAAAAACATAAGCCTCGCGCCCCAAAGGATCCAAGGCAACCACAACCAAATTATCTGGCCAGGCTGGATGGGTCACCACATATCGGATATGAGCCAAAGATAAATCTTCACGGGGCACTTCATCCTGAACTTCTGCCAGAGTTATAAGCGTTTCTAACCCCTCAGCCAGCCAAATCACAATTTCATCTTCACCTGTATCTGGATGCTGCCGAATAAAGCCAAAGGTTTCATTGTCTAGCCAAAATGGAGAATAACCGGTGCCAATGATTACTGGCTCTGGTTGATCATCTGTTATCCGCCCCAGACGATCCCCAATCCAAAAATCGGCAGCAAGCGGCGGCTGGATCACATCAAATAAGACCATACGTCCGTTTCGCTGAAAAGTCACGCTGCTGCTTTCAAAAACATTATCACTTGTCATGAGGGTGCGTTCACCATCAGGCGACCATATGGGAAACCCCATTAACGTTATCGTCTCACACTGGTTCTCATCACAGGAGGCTAAATCGATAAGCATAAACTTTAAGAGAGAACCTTCGTTTTCCTGCAAGGCAATGGCATAACGACCCGATGGATCAAACTGCCCCAACGAGAAAAAGATTTGATCCTCGCCCTCCATTTGAGTCCTGACCCCTTCAAAGTTCCAAATTTTAGTCTGCCATTGCTCTGATTCATCAAACGCCAGGTTCTGAATGATCATGCCGGAATCATTGAGGAAGGGATTAAACGAGACAAAATTATTGGAGGCCAACAATTGCAGCTTGGTATCATCTTGATAGTTATATCGATAAAGCGACATGGTCGTGTCTAAATCAAATTGAGGGCTAGATAAACAAACCAAAGCAATATCTTGGTCAGGTAAAGGAATGGGAGGCTCTTCATTTTCTTGAGCTAACAATGTTTGGGTATAGGCGTAATGCCACCACTCATCTTGAATAACACGCCACAAATCTTGAACCGATCCCAGTTGATAACCCGTCTGTAACAGATTGTTATCCAGCCAATAGTTAATATCCTCCCAATTTTGAAAGTTGGAGAGCAAGGAAACAGGTGAAAGCCCTTCATACTGTTGAAAGATAAAATCAAAAGCGATGTACAGGAAGTGGATGGGTTCGGAATAATTTTCTGGATTGTTTTTGCGCCAAAAATCAGGCACATTTAGGAAACTATTGCCATCTTTCATTGCCTGGATATGATGTTGTGCTGTGATGGGCCAGGATGTGATTCCCATGTCAGCGAGTTGGTAAATAACCAACATTTGGAAGATGTCTATTTGTCGGCAGCATGTCCAATCAAACAAGTCTGCAAAAACGGCCGTTCCCAAGGGCACAGCATAGGTTTGCAATAAGGCTTCATAGGCTGTCTCATCTCCCGGCAGCCCAAACAACGTGGGCGTGGGCATATTGAGATAGGGTTCCACGCCAAAAAGAGTCTCTACGTCGGCGGCATCTAACAAACCTTCTGGATGTAAATCAAAGCGAATAGTGTAACTAGCGTCTTCAGCACAAGCTGGCAGGTCAGGATGATCACATATTTGCGCAAGAATCTGTTCCAGGCTCTCCGCCAACCGCTCAGCTATCTCACGATCCCGCTCAGGGTAAATCAGCGTCAGACGCTGCCCTTCGTAGGTTTGCCAATCACCCCAAAACTCAGAATCAGGGGGGGAAAAAAGCCAACTGCGTGCCCCTTGCCGGTAAACGGCCGTTTGGCTCAGTGTCACTGTGGTAGTGACGCCAGACTGCGTCAGAAATTGGTAATCCAGGGGAAATTGCAGCTCAGCTTCCAGCAGATCAGTCGATAGGTTAAGGGTGATTGGCTGCTCAAGATCCGCCAGCTCCCAGGAAGGGGGCGAGCCATCAATCAACGTTAGCCCCCAAGGCGCCCGCTCAAATATGACATTTTCATCTAAGGCTTCCTGTTGGGCATCTGTCCATGAAGGAATCCGCCCTGATAAAACCGAAAGAAACAGTTCCGCATCTGTCGTGACAACGGCCGTTTGCCAAAGATTGTGAGCAGCCAAAATATTGGTTTGCACATTTGTTTCGGCTTGTTGCAGACGCTCTGTCACTTGCCAATAAATGACCATGCCAGCCGCAACCAGAGCAAAGAGAAGCATGGCGCCCCAAAAGAAGATACGTTTTGATTTAGATGGCTGAGGAGGCGGCTGCCTTGGGGGGGGAACATCCCAGACCCCATCTTCCTCAGTGTGCCACTCAAAGCTCATAAGCCACTACCCACTGTCCACTGTTTTAATCATCCGACACGTTGTGCGCCGCTAAATAAGTTACGGCATTGAATTGTGGAGATGGACAGCGAATCGTCACGGTTGTGTGTCAATTTATGTCAGGACTAAACAAGGGATTGAGCATTACTCACTGCTCACAGATCCCTCTCCATACAAATGTCGGTATACCGCCTGCCCCAAATAAATCCGGTCAATATATTTGCGCGTTTCAGCAAAATCCACCGTCTCTTTGAACAGATCTAAATCGTCGCCAGCAATCTCATACCAATGAGCCGCATTACCCGGACCTGCATTGTAAGCCGCTAAAGCCGCATGGGTAACACCAGCAAACGCATCCAGCTGTTGAGCGAGGTAATAAGCACCAAAATTCAAACCAACATATGGCTTATAAAGGTCGTCGTTTTCATAATCGGGCCAGTTGAGCTGCTGAGCGATGTAAGCGCCCGTATCGGGGATCACCTGGCTTAACCCTTGCGCCGCCGCACCAGACCGGGCAAAGCTTTCAAACAAACTTTCCTGCCGCACCAGAGCCAATTGAAGCAAGGGATCATAGCCATACTGCTCTGCCAACGGCAAAATCAAATCGGCGTAGTAAGCAGGATACAAGAGACGTCCCAGGAATGGGGGAGCCTCAAATACAGACACGCCAGCATTCGTCAGAATCGACTGAGCCGCCAAGATGGATGACCGATATAAACCTAAATCACGGAAGAACAGCGCCAGCTGATAACTCAACAAGGGGTCAGCAGAAACATCCTGGCGCAGCGTTTCCAATTCCAATTTGGCAGATTCATGCAAGCCTGCCTGCCACAACTTCTCTCCGATGATGCGGCGCGGATCATAGGTTAATTCATTCGCCATGAAATGCAGCGGCTCTTCCGTCTCCAGGCCAAACTCAGCCCTTAACCACGCTTCCATCTCTTCCTGGGCAGCGCTATCATCATCTGGAATAACGACCAACTCAGGGGCAGCAAACGGAGCAGTTCCTTGCACCATATCGCGGGCGCGAACGGCGTAATACGTTTCTAAAGTACGGCTGTCTGCTTCAGCTTCAAGTTCGGTTAAAAGCGTACGCAAACGGGCGGTAACGACCGTTGCCGTGGCCTGGGGTGTTTCAACAGCGACGGTGTCTGTGACGATGGCAGCCTCAACCGTGGGCACCGCCAATGTGCCACGTTCTGCCTGCTCAATCATCTCAGGCAGGGTGCGCAGCAGCCAAACCAGCGCAGCATTGCCAAATTCTGAACCAGGATAGGATCGTGCCGCTCGCTCCCAACTGGAAACGGCCGTTTCCATATCTCCATACCAATAAGCCAACCACCCTGCTTTGAACAGCGCTTCAGGCGCGTCTTCGTGGAATAGGGCAATGTCGGCCAATTGGGTATAGCCAGCAATTGCACCCGGCACATCCCCAAAATCCTCAGCAATGGCCGCAGCCCACCAGGCAGCAAAAGGTGCATATTCGCCATTGGGAAAACTATCCACGTAAAGTTGATAAGCCGCTTGCGCTCCAGCAAGATCACGAGAACGTGCCAACATTTTAGCCCGCTCGATAATCGCTCGCGCCGGATCTGTGGCAGCGTAGGTTTCTAGTTCCGCCAGCGCAGTTTCCAAATCATCCAAGCCTTCATATGACCAGGCTAGGTACAAATGAGTGTCTTGCCGGTAATTGTCTGGATTGGCTGCCATGTAGCGCAAGAAAGCATCAATCCCCAACTGATAAGCGCCTACATTAAAATCAATAAATCCCCGCTGAAACTCGTCCACGGGAACATCATTGTCAACTAAGGCCACCAAGGCTTGATAACTCTCAGCGGCACCGGGATATTGGTTAACGGCCGTTTGATAGCGTGAGTAGCCAGCTTCTGTATTGCCAGCCAACAGTTCCGCATAACCCGCCAGATACGCCATGCGACCCTTGGTAGCTTCTGTTTGCGCCACATCCTGCACAGCATCATACTGGGCAATAGCAGCAGGATAGTCGCCATCTTCCAGATACAACTCAGCCAACTTGAGACGATTCGCCACTTCTGTTAAACGATGAGCCGGAGCAGTAACGGCCGTGTCATAAGCGGCCATGGCAGCAGCACGGTCTCCCAGGCTCAAATAAGCCTGCGCCAGGAGAGGAGCAACATAAGCCGCCATCTCAGGATTTGCCGTGAGGTAGGCGTCATATGCCGCAATCGCACCAGCCGTATCCTCCACATTTGCCAACGCTTGCCCCAGTTGGAAATAAATGGGTTCTGGCAGATTGCCACCAGCCGCAATTCGCTGCTTGAAAGCTTCAGCGGCTTCGTAGAACATTTCATCTTGAAGGTAGGCCACGCCCAAGTTATACAGCGCCTCCAGCCGTTCAGCCTCAGTTAAATCATCTTTAAGTTGGAGGCTCATTTGAAACTGCTCAATCGCCACAACCGCATTTTCCTCCGCCAACGCCGCATCAGCAATTTCCAAACGTTCCTGCGGTTTAGGCGTCGCACTAGGCGTCACACTCGGGGGCAGGGCAGCGGTTTCCGTCGGCGGTGCTTCCGTCACTTCTGATCCCGTCTGCGGAGTGATCATGGGAGTTGGTGCGTTTTGCAGCACGCCAGGCATCAACGTGGGGGTTAGAGGCAAAGTAGCTGTCGGGTCAAAGGCGATAGGCGTGATCACAGGAGCCATGTCTGCTTTACCGCCACATGCAGCTAAAACTAACACGAACGCCAACAACAGACTGGCTCCTAACCGCCAAGACACCAACCTCCTGCCGGCACAGGAATGGCCACGTGGAGCTTTGCCTTCAGCCCGATTTAGCTGGCGTTGTTTCAAAGTCAGGGCATTCATACCCTGACCATTGGCATCTATTTCAAGAGCGTCTGATTTCATTCGCTCTCATCAGTTGTTAATGCAGAAGAAATATTGAATTTATCTGCATTTTCCGCAATCCAAACCGGCTCATCCCCAGACGACAAACGGCCAAAAACCAATTCATATCCCAAATATAACGGCACGACTTGAGACAAAACCAGCCAAATCATGCCCAATGAAATCATGGTGTTCACCATGGCTACCTGACCACCAACCTGAGCTTTGAGCAAACGTAGGTTGTCAGAGGTTTCCGTCACAACACGGATGAAATCATCCACAAAAGGGGTAAACCCGGCTATCTGTTCCTTGATTGCTTTCAAATTCCCTGATAAATCATCCATATTTTGACTGATGGTTTCCAAGTTGGTTTGCGTTTCTATAAATGCTTCATCCAGCTCCCGTAAACGGGCTGGCATGCCTTCCAAACTCAAGCCAATTTCTTGCACAGACGCGCTCAAAGATACAGTTGGCTCGTAATCAATACCTAAGTCGTACTGGATGGGAAAACCGAGAATATCGGTATTGATTTCAAAGTTGTTGAGGGTGATCAATGTGCTGTCGATGGCATCGGCTGCCTGCACAGTGTTTGGCACGGCATCTTCGATGGCTGCCAGACTGTTAGGCAAATCTACCGTGGTGATGGTGCCTATTTCGGTGAGAATGGGTTCTGTGCCGTCGAGTGCTGTTCCCACATTATCGACCGTTCCCTCTACCTGTTCCATCGCCTCCTCTACGTCTGCCAGGGCATCCCGAGTCAGCAACAATGAACCCAGCGCCGCGTCTAGGCTGTCGATGGCCAAATCTAAGCTCATATCCATGCCTTCACCCAGGCTGGTGACGGCGCCTTGCACCGACCGCACCCCCAGCACGGCGAACAAAATGCCAACGATTCCCATTAAAATCAAAAATGCACCAAAAATTCTTCTTGCCATAATTTTCCCCTTTTTGCTTTCTATCTTTTCATCTTCATCTTCAAGGCACATACACTGTGCCCGTCAAGCCCTCATATTTTAGTCCCTCCACCGCCATGTTGACACCCTCGCGGGTGATGTTTCCCTGGGTTTGTTCAGTGATCTCTAAGGCTTGCCACAGTAATTGGAAGGCGTCATAGGTGGGGCCAGCATAGTGACCAGCTGTTTCTGCAAATGGGGTCACTGCTTCGTAGGCTGTGTGAAACTCTGGAGGCAAGGATGCTGGCGCAGCCAGGGAAAAAGGGGGTTCGCCCACGGGAATGAGAACAAGATTTGCCTCGCTGTAAATGGGAGCAGAAACGGCCGTTGTCTCCGGCAGCCAATGTCCCACCACAGCTACCACCTTGGGGTCTACCACCAACATTTCCGCATTTTCCTGCGCCAAGCTGGTATCACCGCTGTCATCTAAAGCCACCAACGCCACTCGATGTCCGCCAACACCGCCCGCTTCATTGAGTTCACGCACCGCCAAACGCGCACTATAAATGGCATCATACCCCACTGCCCGATTCTGTCCTTCAAAGGGGGCGACAAGGCCCACCTTCACTACAGGATCAACGCCACAAGAAATCAGGAAGGCAGACGCAAAAAGGCAAAAGGCAAAAGTTGCCAACTTAAGCCAGCCTTTAACCTGCGGCCTTCTTTTTTTATTGACAGCTCTGCACTTTCGCCAAATGTTCATCAAAAGTCACGCTAAAATAGTGGGCACCAGCTGTATCCGCCGTACAGTCAGCCACGAAGAAGAGGAAATCACTGGGGGCGGGATTGGCAACGGCTTGCAAGGCGCTCAAGCTCGGGGCGGCAATGGGGCCTGGCGGCAATCCAGTGTACACGTAGGTATTGTATGGTGAATCATATTCCAAATCGCTGACGTAAAGCGGCACTTTCCACCAGGAATCGCTCCCGGAATCATACCCCACAGCGTACTGCACGGTAGGGTCTGCGCTCAAGGTCATGTCTGCGGCCAAGCGATTGAGAAAGACTCCGGCGATTAACGGCCGTTCCTCAGCCAAAACTGCCTCCCGCTGCACAATCGAGGCCAAAGTGACCGCCTCTAACAAGCTCAACCCTTGCGTGCCAAATCCTTGCCGCAGCGTGGGGGTCACTTGCTCACCAAAACGGGTCAGCATTTTATCGACTAAATACGCCGCATCAGCATCCAGCGGCAAGCGATAGGTATCGGGGAACAAGAAGCCTTCCAACGAGGCATCTGCCGGCAATCCTACCAAAAATGTATAGGGGGTCAGGTCAAACGGCCGTTCTCGTGTCACAATTGCCAAAAATTCATCAGGGTTTATCTGAGCTGGTTGGGTCACAGACAGGGCGTGCGCCATCTCTTCCAGCCGCCACCCTTCGATGAAGCGCAATTCCACATCTTGGGCAATCGCCTTCGTCAAGGTCAACGCCAGTTTGGGAATCGTCCACTCCGGCGACAAGGTAAATTCGCCTGCTTCTAGCTGCGAATCGAGGCCATAGTAATGGGCGTAATCGAGAAAAAGCTCTGGATTATCGAGCAGGCCAACGTCATGGAGGTTATTAGCAATGGTAACGGCCGTTTCTCCCGGTTGGATCGTAAAGTTGACAGGAGCCAGAGCGCTGCCAGCCGGAGCGTCCAACGCCTCCGCATTCAGCGACAGCACCACTTGCAAATACACCCGCTGCCCGGGATTCAAATCAGGATTGCCGCCCTCAATGCGCACGCCCCCGGCCGAAACACCCCGCCACGACACGTACAACATCCCCGTCGCCACCAAACAACTAACCACCACCGCCAACAACACAACCAGGCGGATAAACAAGGTCAAAGGGCTTGCTTTTTTCTTAAATGGGTCTTTTCGTCTCGTCATTAAAATCTATAAACGGCAAAGAGCGCCCCGGGCACCAAGTTTTTGTTGTTTCCCTTGGCGTCCTTTGTCGTCAACAAAATTACCATACCAACGAATCTAGATACGACTGCAAAATAAATGACGCAGCTACCGCATCCACCTGATCACGGGATTGACGCCATTTTTTACCACGCGCTTTCAAACTGGCTTCCGCTTGCACAGTGGTAAACGCTTCATCCCACAATTCCAGGGGCAAATCAAGCGTTTGCTGCAATTCAGCTGCATAATCTTGTACCCAAGCAGCTTTATCACCAACGCGGCCATCCAGCATCAAGGGCAAACCAACCAGCAGCATATTCGCCTGCTGTTCCTGCACGAAGCGGCCAATGCTTTCAAAATCTGCTTTACGCGACGTGCGCTTAATCACCGTCAAGGGCTGCGCAATGGTGCGGGTAGCGTCACTTACCGCTACGCCAATACGCTTCTCGCCTAAATCCAATGCCAGAATGCGCCCTTTGATGGAAAAATCATTCTCACTCATTGCCCTTCACTTTGCCACAAAACGGCCGTTTCTGCCCTACCGATTACCCTACGAACAGTGAACCGTTTCCCCTGGTTGCCACTTTCACGGCTCAAGCCGCACATCCATCTCAATTCGTGTTGATAAAAACGGTAAGCGATTAAACCAGTTGGGAAATACTGTGATTTCGGGGAGTTCACGCAAAGGCAGTTCTTGATAAAGATACGCCACAGCAATCTCAGGCTGTTGCCCGGTAATCATTTCTACAGCCTCACCTAATTCCAAGTCTGGTGCCACGACCGCTTCGCCAATCATCTCAAAGGTCACGCGGCCCGCATCATCTACACCAATCACGTCGCCACTGGCAAACTTAATGCTCTCTGGCACCAATGTATGGCCTCTCGGCACTTGAGCGGCCAGGGCTTCATAGACAATCCCCGAGGCATCTGTGGTGTTAACGGCCGTTCCCGCTACCTGTGCCCGCATCTCCAACGCCACCCGGTTCGTTTGCTCACCTGGAAAATGGGAAAACGTCTCACTATCCACATTGACCACGCGCAAAGAATCCCGCGCCATAAACTCCCTTTCGCTTAACTCTGCTTCCATCTCAGACACTGAAGCTGCTTGCAAAAATTGCAGCACCTGAGAACGCAAACGTTCCTGGTCAGCCTCCGTCACCGCAGGCGTCTCCCGCACACCGCCCCCTGTGGTGGGTTCCAAATTGCGCACTTCCAACTGAATATCCAGCGCCCCCTCAATTTTGTTAATCAGGTTGATATCCACATTTCCCTGGTAGCCTGGTTCAATAGCAATGATGTCAGCTTCTGCTGTGCCGCCTTCAACGCCCGGCACCACCACTTCAGTCAGCGTCTGAAAAACCACATTGCTGCCTTCACTAGTAGACACCCTGGTGCCTGCAGGTACGGTGACATCTTCCTCCAGGCGGTTCGCAAACACCACCTTACCCCGAGCAGAGGCACTCGGCACTTCAATCACGCCAGAAGTCTCCACATCCGTTTGCCATGATTGCGCCACTTGCAAAATACGACCCGGCACCGCAGAACGGCCGTAATCCACTTGCTCGATGTATGGATCGACCAGGATTTGCTGCGTCACAGAGATTGGTTCCACCACTGGCGACAAGGTGACTGTTGCCCCCGGCACCAAATAGGAAAAGGCCACAACGACCAAGGCCATCGCCAGGAAAAACAAGATAATCGACAGATAGCGCATCGTCCACAAGCTGGGGCTGGTCAAGGGGGTGGAGCGTCGTTTTGCCTCTCTTTTATCGGCGGCATCCATCGGTTTAGGGCGCAAATCTTTAGCTGTCACTCCGCCCATGGTGGGCAGCCCCACAGTTTCTGAGCGTTTGCGCCCCCGCCACCACCCCCGCCTGCTCGACTGTGCCGCTTCTACCGTGACGAAGGTGGGGAGGCCAAGGGATTTAGCTGGACGAGTGACCATAGAAACGGCCGTTACCAGCCCCACCTCAACACGTATCCGATCCGCATGCCGGCGCAGCCGCACCAAATCCAGCCCCTCCGCCAATACCCCGCCATCCTCTGGCAGCACCAACAGCACCTGAGCGTCACCCGCCCAATCCAGCTGGTCACAGATAGACACAATATCGTCTTCAGAATCGAGATAAATAACCTTCATAACATTGAACTGAGACCAATCAACCAGAATCTGTTAGGAGTGGCTCAGCATACCTGCCACCAGCCCAGCCACAATATCCAACGCCTCAGGAATCTTGCGAGCATCACGGCCACCCGCCTGCGCCATGTTTGGCCGCCCACCGCCGCCGCCGCCAACAACCTTGGCCACCTCACGCACAATGTCACCAGCCTTGACGCCACGTTTGATCAAATCGTCGCTCACCGTGGCAATAAACAGTGGCTTATCATGGCTTACAGCAGCTAATACAGCCACACCAGAGCCAACCTTATCGCGGAACCAGTCAGCCATTTCCCGCATCGTCTCCACATCGGCCACATCCACTTGCGCCGCCAACAGGTTAACGCCGGCCACCTCTTGCACCTGCGCCAACAAACCCTCAAACTGGGAGCGAGCCACCTGCCGCTGCAACTGCCCAATTTCCTTTTGCAAAGACTTGTTTTCAGCCAAAATATGGGACAAGCGCGTTTCCAGTTCACTTAACGGCGCGTTAAGCAGTTGTTCCACACGCGCCAACACCGACAGCCGTTCCGCAATCAACGCCTGCGCCCCACGTCCGGTCACCGCCTCCACACGGCGTACACCAGCCGCCACCGCCCCTTCACCCACAAAGCGGAATTGCCCAATGTCATTAGTCTCGCCCACATGCAGGCCGCCGCACAACTCCATGGAATAAACATCTCCATCATCCCCGATGGTGATAGTGCGTACGATGTCGCCATATTTTTCACCAAACAGCGCCATCGCGCCTTTGTCGATAGCCTCTTCCTGATCCATGAAATGAATCCTGACCGGGTAGTTCGCCAGAATGGCACTGTTGATATCCGCCTCAATTTTGGCTAACGTCTCCTTGTCCACCGCTTGATCGTGAGAAAAATCAAAACGGAGCCGATCTGGCGCCACCAATGAACCTTGCTGTGTCACATGGCTGCCCAAATGGGCTCGCAGTTCACGGTGTAAAATGTGAGTAGCAGTATGGTTCCGGCGAATGTCGGAGCGGCGCCGGTCATCAACCAGCAGTCGAGCTTCCTCGCCAACGGAGATCTCCCCTTTCACCACTTCGCCCATGTGAATCACTAAGCCAGGAACTGGTTTGGCCACGTCATCCACGCGGAATTGGGCGCCGGTATCCAGGAAGTCAATGACGCCGGTGTCGCTCACTTCCCCCCCCGCTTCCACGTAAAATGGCGTAGCGGCTGTGATGATTTCAGCTTTGTCGCCGGTACTTAATTTCGGCACAGACTTGCCCTCCTTGATGAGGGATAAGACGTCGGCTCGGATGCGTGGGCCAATGTAGGGGTCGTATTCCACGCCAGTTTCTCCTAGTTGACCTGATTCCACCAGTTCCACCAGCAGATCGCCATATTTGTTGGTGCCACGTTCATACGCTTTGAATGCCCCAGAACCACTGGCTAAAGCATGTTTCTCGCGGGCAGCCACATAACCCGGCTCATCAATGGTGATATTGCGATCCCGAATGAGATCCCGGGTGATTTCCAGGGGCAAGCCATAGGTGGCATATAAATCAAAAGCTGCTTCGCCAGAGATTTCTGTCTCGCCTTTTTGCCCCATCTCTTCCAAAATTGACATCAACTGCCCAATCGCCTGATCCACAGTTCGGGCAAAACGACGTTCTTCTTGGGTTAGGGTGCGTTTGATGTGGTCTTGGCTGCGGCGCAGCTCTGGGTAATGTTCACTCATTTCATCAATGAATATCTGAGCTACATCGGCCAGGAAGGGCTGTGTAAAGCCGATTTGCCACCCGAAGCGAGCCGCTCGCCGGATGATCATGCGCAGCACGTAGCTGGCACCAGCGGCACCAGGACGCACCCCGTCAGCAATGAGGAAGGTGGAAGCGCGACTATGATCGCCAATGACGCGATAGCCCACGTATTTCTCTTGGCGTTCTTTGTCGCTGTCACCTAGCATTGCCTGCACTTTATCCATGGCTGCGGCGAACAGATCGTTGTCGTAATTGGATTGGGTGTTTTGGATGACACTGGTGAGACGATCTAGCCCCATGCCGGTATCGACCCCTGTTTGCGGCAGCGGGGTGCGTGTGCCATCTTCTCCCTGGTCAAATTGCATAAATACCAGGTTCCACACTTCCAACCAGCGGTCGCAATCGTTGTCTAACAAAACGGAGCAGTTATCTTGACCGCAGGTGCAAGCTTCTGGCCCCCAATCGTAGTGTATTTCGCTGGTGGGACCGCAAGGGCCAACATCTCCCATCATCCAGAAGTTGGTCTTGTCTCCCATGCGCAAGATGCGTTCTTCTGGGACACCAATTTCGTTGAGCCAGATGTTGTAGGCATCGTTGTCACTGGTGTGAACGGTGTAGTAGAGGCGGTCGTCTGGGATTTGGCACACCTTGGTCAAGAAGTCATAACCATAACGGATGGCGCCTGCCTTGAAGTAGTCGCCAAAGGAGAAGTTACCGAGCATTTCAAAGAAGGTGTGGTGGCGCGGTGAAGGACCGACGTTTTCCAGGTCGTTGTGCTTACCTTGTACGCGCATGCATTTTTGGGAGGTGGTTGCCCGGTTATACGGCCGTTTCTCTTTGCCTAAGAATACATCCACAAATTGGTTCATGCCGGCGTTGGTAAAGAGCAAAGTGGGATTGTCTTTTTGGGGCAGCGGCGCACTGGCCACTACCTGGTGTTGCATTTCGTTGAAGAAATCAAGAAAGGCTTGTCGAATTTCGTTGCTGGTCGTTGGTTTCATTTTGTCTCCTCAATCGTTGAAGATTAAAGATGGCAGATTGAAGATTTGCAGGCATCAATCTTTATGCTTTAACCTTTTTGAATTTTACCCTGACAACAAAAAACCGCCAGACGGAACAAATCGGTCTGGCGGTAGGGAGTGCCGTTTAGTTGTTTTTAAGAATCAGGCAGCACAACCAGCCAAACCGGGGGATTGGCTAGCAGCGGCGGCGTTTGCGGTAAGAATGGTGGTCTGATTCATGATGCGGAGCAGTATATCATGGGTATCGTGTGTGAGCAACACGCAGCAAAAGGGCTGAATCGTGAGAAAATCCTGATCGTCTAGTCAGCCCCGGAAAAATCTCGTGTACAATCAGTAAAATCCGGCGAAGGAGACCCAGCATATGAGTAAAAAATCTGATGCTGAATTACGTAAGCAACTGACCCCGCTTCAATATCAGGTGACGCAACAAAAAGAGACGGAACGGCCGTTTACTGGTGAATATTATCAACACACAGAAGCAGGCAGCTATAATTGTGTGGTTTGCGGCGCAGAACTTTTTAAGTCTGAAGCCAAGTATGATCCCGGTTGTGGTTGGCCCAGTTTTTATGCACCATCCAACAAAAAAGCGATCCAGGAACAGCTGGATCATAGTCACCATATGGTGCGCGTGGAAATCACGTGTCGTGAGTGTGGTGCCCATTTGGGGCATGTTTTTACTGATGGACCGCAACCGACTGGGCTGCGCTATTGTGTTAATTCTGCCTCATTGAAGTTTGAAGGGAATTAGTCCGAGAGATTTCATCCAAAACGGGATCCCCGCGCCTGACGCTGTGGCCGTGTCTCCAGACCGTGCCACAATGAAGCTCAAGTAGCACGGTCTGAAAGACTGGCCACAGCAGAGGGTGGGCTGGCTCATTGCTCCCCATGAATCAGCGACGCTTGCCACAGAGCTGATCGCCACCAGTTGTCTGCAACAAGGAATTGTCCGCGACCAGTTGACGATTCATGCCGACCGGGGC
>PDQY01000068.1 GCA_002746795.1 Chloroflexota bacterium
GTGTTGGTTTGTCGGTTGTGGTAGGTAAATTGTGAACATGCTCCCATGATTTAATTTGCTTTCTACTTCAATACGGCCGTTATGGCGACCAACCACAAATTTGGCAATGGTTAACCCGACGCCAAGCCCGGGAAACAGTTGTTGCGCCCCTTCCCGTTCTATGCGCACAAAGGCTTCAAATATTCGAGATTGATCTTCTTTGGCAATACCGATACCCTCATCTTTGATGCTAATGGCGACTTCTTCTTTTGTGGGGCAGTATGCTCGAATGTGAATCGGCTTCTTATCTGGGTTATATTTAAATGCGTTTTCGATTAATGCTCGCAGGGCTAAGGTTAGTGATTGCCTATCTGCAAAAACATTGGTGATTTCTGGGGCAATATCTAAAGTGACTGCTGAAGCCAAGTTGTTTAAGTTTTCGCAGGCCGCATTGAGAGCCTCGATCAGGCTATCGGGCAAATTGGTGTATGTGAATTCAGCAGATGCGGGGTGCATTTCATACAAGATGAGTAAGTCGTTGGTCAGCCCGACCATGGTGTTGACATTGCGGGTGATAGAGTCTAAGGCGACTTTTAAGGATTTTCCTTTCATGGCACCTTGATTGACTAGGCCAAGGTATCCTTTTATGGAAGTTAGTGGTGTGCGCAATTCATGGGAAAGCGTAGCAATAAATTGGGTGCGTAACTCTTCTTGTTCTGCTAAATCTGCATACGCCCTTTTAAGGGACGCATTTTTGATATTGAGTTCACGAATAACTGCCTGATCATTGGTTCTTAAATGACCGATAATTTGACGAAGTAAGGTACGCAGCAGTTGAGGGTTGCTGTGAGCAATCAGCAGGAATTCTTTATGACCGATTTGCAAAATATGGCAATCTCGGCAGGCGCGAATGGTGGCGGTGCGTGTCGTTTCCCCCAATAAAGCCATTTCACCAAAATAATTGTTTGCGCCAACCACATCTATGTGAATATCTTCGTGATTATTGGCATGGACAATGACATCCACCTCCCCTTCAACAAGGATGAACATTGAGTCCCCAATTTCACCTTCCCGACAAATATCAACTCCTTGGGGATAAAATTGTGGTTTGCTGGCTTGAATAAGCGCTTTAATATCCTCTATGCTTAGATCGGGAAAGGTTTTTTGTAGAACTTTCTGGTGGTCGTGTTTCGTCAAGATGTCTATCATGTTCCTTCTTTAATGATGTTTACGGTATGGTAAAACGGCCGTTTCTTTCAAACGATTTCTGCTAGTCTAACATGTTGACATCCTCAGTAGAGCATTCTTTTTACGGTTCCTTTACCAGATTATTTACATAAACAGTCAGCCTGCTCGTTTTTTATGCATCTTTCACATATCTATTGAAAAATCACTCAGAGCAACGTATGATTTTCTGTAAAAATTCAGAAAGGTGAAAATGGCAGAGCTTGACAGAGCCACCTTTGGCAAAAATCAGATTCCCCCCATTCTTCAACATGACCCTTTCAACTCGAGACAGGAGATAATCCCATGACAACTCAAACTTTTCCCAAGAATGATTTGCATAAAATTGAAACCAAGACACTCGATGTGCCTTCACGGCTGCTGTTAGGACCTGGCCCCTCAAACGCCCATCCTCGGGTGCTGCAAGCCATTGGCATGCGCCAGCTTAGCCACCTGGATCCTGCTTTTATCGAGATGATGAACGAAACGCAGGAACTACTGCGTTATACCTGGCAAACCAACAATGAATTCACGCTCGCCATCAGTGGCACGGGCAGCGCCGCCATGGAAACGGCCGTTGCCAATGTCGTCACCCCTGGTGATGTCGTTTTAGTAGGCGTCATGGGCTACTTCGGTGAAAGGCTCGTGGAAATGGCCTCTCGTCATGGCGCAGACGTGCGCACCATAGAAAAACCGTGGGGTGCTGTCTTTACCCCGGACGATATCTATGCCGCCGTAGCAGAACACCGACCTTCAGTCCTCATGCTCGTTCACGCCGAAACCTCTACAGGTGCGCTGCAACCAATGGAAGGCATCGGCAACATTTGCCGTGAATTCGACTGTTTGCTCCTGCTGGACTGTGTCACCAGCCTGGGAGCAGCCCCCGTTCACATCGATAGCTGGAAAGTCGATGTAGCTTATAGCTGCTCTCAAAAAGGGTTAAGCTGCCCCCCTGGAGCCTCTCCCCTCACCATCAGCCCCCGAGCCATTGAAAAAATTAACAAACGGTATGTGAAAACAGATACCTGGTATTTTGACCTGAACTTGCTCAAATCTTATTGGCTGGGTGCCGCGCGTGCCTACCACCACACCATGAGCAGCAACATGATCTACGCCTTGCGTGAAGGGCTGCGCCTGGTCGCCGAAGAAGAGTTAGAAGCACGCTGGCTCCGCCACCAACAGATGGCTCAATTATTCTGGGATGGCCTGGCCGACATGGGAATTTCCTGTCATGTAACCGAGCCCGAGTGGCGTATTCCCAGTCTAACAACCGTCCGGGTGCCCGAGGGTGTCGAGGCCAAAGTAGTCGCTAGTCGGCTGCGCGATGAATATAACATTGAGATTGCGGGGGGCTTTAGCAAACTAGCCGGGCAAGTCTGGCGGGTGGGCCTCATGGGGCACAACAGCCGTCCCGAAAATGTGATGTTGCTCTTGGCAGCCATGAAGGAAATACTAAACAGCTAGAGGTTGGCGGTTAGAGCAAGAACAGAAAAAGCACCCGCTTCCCCTAGTCCTTGCTCAACCGCCAATTTCACCCAATCATCCACATCAATCAGCTGAATCCGGTGTTCTCCCTCACCCCACACACCGTAAGTCACTCTTTGCTCTTGGAATTGGCAAAAAAGCGCATCAAAGCATTCAAACGCATCGTATCTAAAGAAATCAACATCGTGACCAAATTATCAAGTTGGTCAAAAAAACCTTTCATCGACCGCATCCGTTCTTGATAGAATGCGGCTAATTCTGCTTCATCAGGGGGAACCTCAGCTTCCCCCACCATATCCAGGCTTTCACCCACAGTGCGCAAAGCCAGGGCAAACTCGTTTTTCTCCCGTTCCTGCATAATATTTTTCATCACTTGCCAAAAATCAGTTTCAGCCGTGTAATAATCTTTGCGATCCCCTACCTGTAGATGCTTGTCAACCATATTCAGCCGCTCCAACAAGCACACATTGGTGCTGACAGCTCCTTTGCTGACATTCACTTGCTCAACCAATTCATCCAAGGAAATGGGGTCTGGAGACAAGTAAATGGCGCCATAAATCGCACCCATCGCTTTGGGAAAGCCCCAAAAGTAGGTAATGCGGCTCATCCCTTGAATAAAATGTGCCCTCGCTCGGGTTAAATCTTCATCCATTAAAATCACCTTTGTTTTGAACGTTCAGTACGAACTAAACAAAGTTTAGGCGGCGAACAAAGCATTGTCAATAGTGCAACCTCTCAATTTCACCTGAATATTTTCTTTATTTGAGGTATCCTTGTTAGCCTAATCAATCAGGCACCTGATGAGTGGAATTCTGGCACAAAATCAGGAAATAAAGGAAGCAAAGAAAAATATGACCAAACCGCAAGTTTCAGCCTACGGATCATGGAAATCCCCCATCACCTCAGACATGATTGTGTCTAGTGATTTATCTCTAGGAGAAATTGTGTTGGCTGGGGAATCAGTTTATTGGATAGAAGGGCGTCCGGCGGAAAACGGCCGTTCTGCTCTGGTCAAATGGTCTGCCAACAATGGTCTCGAGGACGTGGTGCCCTCCAGTTACAACATACGCAGCCGAGTCCATGAATATGGGGGCAGCGCCTACAACGTTTACGATGATGTTGTATATTTTGTCAACTTTGTTGATCAGCAAATCTACCGCCAGCTGCCAGGCCAAGCCCCAACAGCCCTAACCGCCGCGCCTGGCATGCGCTACGCTAATCTGGTGCTAGACAAAAGACGACAGCGGCTCCTCTGCGTGCGCGAAGACCATACAGGCGAAGGTGAAGCGATCACCACGCTCGTTGCCGTTGATTTAAATGGAGAGCCCGGTGCAGGCACCATTCTGCTCTCAGGCAACGACTTTTATTCATCACCCCAAATCAGCCCCGATGGCACCCAGTTCGCCTGGCTCACCTGGCATCATCCCAACATGCCCTGGGATGGCACCGAGTTGTGGCTGGGGCAGTTTGATGATAACGGCCAAATCGAGCAGCCGCAGCTCATCGCTGGCAGCGCAAACGAATCTGTATTCCAACCAGAATGGTCCCCCAATGGAGTGCTGTATTTCATCTCAGATCGCAGTGGATGGTGGAATCTCTACCGCTGGCAAGATGGTATGGTGCAGGCGCTGCTGCCCATGGAAGCAGAATTTGGCATACCGCAGTGGCGCTTTGGCATGTCCACCTACGGGTTTGAAAATGCCAACAGCATCATTAGCAGCTACACCCAAGATGGCACCTGGTATCTCACCCGCATAAACCTTGAAAATGGCGAATGCTCGCCAATCCCTGTCCCTTACTCCACGATTGGCGGATGGGGCAATGTACGTGTTGGTGCCGGACACGTGGTTTTTTGCGGTAGTGCCGCAGATAAACCGACAAGCAATGTACGCTTGAATTTAGCCACAAACGAACTGCAAATCTTACAGAAGGCCACTCATATCTCACTGCCAGCAGACATCGTTTGCACGCCTGAAGCGATCACATTTCCCACGGAAAACGGCCGTTTTGCCCATGCCTTCTACTACCCCCCCCACAACGACGCCTTTCAAGCGCCCGCAGACGAGAAACCACCCGTCATCGTCATCAGCCATGGCGGGCCAACTTCAGCCACCGCCCTTAAACTCAGCTCCAGAATTTTGTACTGGACAAGCCGTGGCATTGGCGTTATCGACGTCAACTACGGCGGCTCCACCGGCTACGGCCGTTCTTACCGACAGCGTCTAAACGGGCAGTGGGGCATCGTGGACGTGTTGGATTGCATCAATGCGGCCAAATACCTCGTGAGGCAAGGACGCGCCGATGGTGACAGGTTAGCCATTATGGGAGGCAGCGCTGGCGGGTATACCACCCTGTGTGCCCTCACCTTCCATGATGTGTTTGCCGCAGGTATCAGCCTATTTGGTGTCAGCGATGTCGAAGTTTTAACAAAAGAAACACATAAATTCGAGTCCCGCTACCTCGACAGCATGATAGGGCCTTACCCAGAGGCACAGGACATTTACGTGGCACGTTCCCCCATCCATTACACAGAGCAACTCAACTGCCCCCTGCTTCTCTTCCAGGGTTTGGAAGACAAAGTGGTGCTGCCCAACCAGGCAGAAATGATGTTCGAGGCACTCAAAGCAAAAGGGGTACCAGTAGCTTACGTGCCCTTCGCTGGAGAAGGACACGGTTTCCGCAAAGCAGAAAACATCAAACGCACACTAGATGGCACCCTTTACTTCTTAAGCAAAATTTTCAAATTCGACATCGCTGCTGATATCGAACCATTAACCATTTACAACTCGACTTTTACGGCTAAATCGGCATAAAACAACCCGCTTGCATAAACTTTAACAACTGGACTGCAATCAAAGCAGCATGTTGTTTTCAAGGTTCTTTTGTGTCAAACAAAAGTCGAGCTGCCATTGAAAATTAAAATTAACCAGTGCCCATTTGTTAGCTCGTGGCCAACGCCAATAACGGGTAATCACCTCGTTCTGCGGTCTTGGGGTCGATACCAAAGAGTTCCAGCAATTCCGTTATCAGGCTTGCTTTGCGTTCTGCATCGGTGCGGGACCAGGTTCGGGATTTAATTTCCAGATAATAACCAGGCAGTTTGGGCTGCTGGAGTTCATCCAGGTTAATAGCAAAATCGGTATCTTTGTAAACCACGCGCCAGCGCAGCCGTTCTTTTTGCACGTCAATTTCCATTTCTGGGGCGAAATATTCACGGTAAAAACGCAGGGTACGATCCGCATTTGCCAGGAAACGGGAACGTGACAGCATGACAGCGTTGGGGAATTCCTGGCGTTCTTCCTCGCCGATAAGCGTCAGGCGAGCGCGGGATTGGTATACTTCCCCTTCGTTTCGCATAAACTCGTCTTCACGATAACGCAGACGAGCTGCATCTGGATCATTATCTTCAAATATGAAGTACGTATCAAATTGACGGTAGTGAGATTTTCGCGTGATTTCAACCTGGTCGCCTTTTAGCACTTTGAGAATATGCTCTTTGTGAGCCACAGGCACCTTCACCTGAACTTCAAAACTCTCTTGCCGTTCAACACCCGCCAGGAGCACCAGTTTGTTGTAGGGACTTGATTCACGTTCTAAAACAAAGGCATCAATCTCAGCAGCCACTTTGGCGGCCTGGACTTTCGCCTTTGCTTCATCAACGGTAAGCAGATTTTTATCTCGCATGAGCCAACGGCCGTTACACATGACATGCGCCACATCCGTACTCTTAGCTGCGTACACAATTTGGGAGTAAATCGTATCAGGGTTGTTGTTGAAACGGGGCTGGTTGTGAATGCCATCCAATTCCACAACAGCCAGATCCGCTCGCTTCCCCACTTCCACACTGCCGGTGATTGCTTCCATATGCAAGGCACGGGCGCCGCCGATGGTAGCTGCTGCCACCGCCTGCCGCGCTGGCAGCACCGTGGGATCATTGCTCTTGGTTTTAGCCAGCAGGGCAGCCAAACGAACTTCCTCAAACATGTCCAGGTCGTTATTGCTGGCTGGGCCATCCGTGCCTACGCCCAATTTGATATTCAATTCCAGCATTTTGCCGACATTGGCAATACCACTGGCCAGTTTGAGGTTGCTAGTGGGACAATGCGCCACGCCTGCCCCCGCTTTGTACAGCATAAACAGTTCACTTTCATCCAGATGCACGCAGTGGGCAGCCAACAGCTTCGTCTCGAGCAAACCATGCTTTTCAATCCAGGGCACCACTGCCATATGATTGTGTTCCTGGCAGTTATGGGCTTCAAGCGCGGTTTCACCAACGTGGGTGTGTAAAGGAACATCGTATGCCCGCGCCAGGTCTGCACAAGCCCGGTTCATTTTGGGTGTGCCTGTGTACCAGGCGTGAGGAGCCACCGCCGGTTGAATTAGGGGATGTTCGTGCCAACGCTCAATGAAACGCCGACACAGCACCAGGCCGTCTTCATAGCTGCCTGCATCTGGCGCCGGGAACATGAGAATAGTCTGACCTAGCAACGCTCGCATGCCGATAACGGCCGTTTCCTCAGCAATCGCATCTTCAAAATAATACATGTCGGCAAAACTGGTAATCCCAGAGCGAATCATCTCCGCACACGCCACTTGCGTGCCTAGCTTGACAAACTCTGGCGTCACAAATTCCCGTTCCAACGGCATCAAATACCCCAGCCACACATCCAGGCGCAGGTCATCATTAAGGCCACGAAGTAGCGTCATGGGAATATGCGTATGGGCGTTGACCAGCCCCGGCATAATCACTTGCCCGGCACAGGAGACAACCTCTGCCGCACTGTACCGGCTGGAAATATCAGACGTTGCTCCCACCGCCACAATCGAATCCCCATCAATGGCCACCGCCCCATCCTCATACACCGTAAACGCTGCGTCCATCGTCACTAAAATACCATTGATAAGAAGTGTACTTACTTGTTCAGTCATTTTGCTCTCCTTTATGCTTACCCCGATTATAACGATTCCTGTTATAATTCTGGAACCATAACCTATTAAACCTATATTTTCAAGGAAAACAGACGCAGAAGCACATCAACAAAATGAACAGGTTTCCCGCCACTCTCCGTGACTTCTCTCTATTCCTATACCCAGCTAAAAAGGAGGATGACTTATGAGAATGGTTGACCTCATCGAAACAAAACGTGATGGTGGCGAACTATCTACAGCCGCAATCAATTGGTTTATCACCGAATACACCCAAGACAATATCCCCGATTACCAGGTTTCTTCGCTCCTGATGGCCATCTACCTACAGGGCATGAACCGCCGAGAAACGGTTGATTTGACCATGGCCATGGCTCGCTCTGGTGATCAGCTCGATTTGCATGATGTCGCCCCGTTTGTCGTAGATAAGCATTCATCCGGTGGCGTCGGTGACAAGACAACCCTGGCCGTACAGCCCATTGTGGCCGCTTGCGGTGTGCCCGTAGGCAAGATGAGCGGGCGCGGCTTAGGCTCCAGCGGCGGCACATTGGATAAGATGGAATCTATTACAGGCTGGTCTTGCCAAATGCCGCTGAACCAATTCAAATCACAACTAGCTGATATTGGCCTCGTTTTGGCAGGGCAAACAGCCAAACTAGCTCCCGCTGATGGCAAACTGTATGCGTTGCGTGATGTCACCGGCACAATCGCTTCCACGGCGCTCATCTCAGCTTCTATCATGTCGAAGAAGCTGGCAGCAGGAGCAGATGGCATTGTGCTAGATGTGAAAGTAGGCAGCGGCGCCTTCATGCCCACCGTGGCCGCAGCCAAAGAATTAGCGCAGCTCATGGTGAATATCGGCAATGATGCGGGACGTAAGATGGCGGCGCTCATCTCAGACATGAACCAGCCGCTTGGCAATGCCATTGGCAACGCTCTGGAGGTTAAAGAGGCGATAGACACGCTGCAAGGCAAAGGCCCTAGTCAGTTTTGGGCGCATGTGCTTGATATTTCAGCATACATGCTGCTGCTTGCGGACAAAGCGACAACCATTGAGCAAGCAATGGAGATGGCAAGCGAGGCACGAGAAAATGGCTCAGCTTTCCAAAAATTCCGGGCTATGGTCGAGGCACAAGGGGGTGATGTGCGTCAGATAGACGATCCATCCTTATTACCACAAGCAAAGTGGGTGGAACCCATATTAGCGCCACAAGCTGGCACCATATCGGCCATGGACACGGGCGAAATTGGGTGGGCCACGGTATGTTTAGGCGGCGGGCGACTGGTTAAAACAGATACTATTGAGCATGCGGTCGGGTTTGTTTTGCCGTGTGCTGTTGGAGATACATTTGCTCAAGGTGAGCCGCTGGGCACTATCCATGCCAATGATGCTGAAAAGCTAGAAAAGGCTCGCGCTGACTTGTTGGCCGCCATCACCTGGTCAGATGAGCCTGTAGACCCATTGCCGCATACATACGGTACGATTCGTTAGAACAAGGGGACAAACGCAAATGAAACTAGGATTAGCACTTGGGGGCGGCGGCGGACGTGGAGCCGCTCTGATTGGCGTTTTAACTGAATTACATCGACTTGACGTTCACCCCCATCTTATTACAGGCACCAGTATCGGGGGGTTGACGGGCGCTTTGTATGCCGCTGGCGTTGATATTGAGGGCATGTCTGCGTTTTTCCGCCAGATGCATGTCGATAATTTGTTTGCCTGGCCGAAGGATTCCTGGTCGTTGGTCAATAACAAGAAAATAGAAGGGTTGTTGGAAGACACGATTGGACGCCCGGATTTTTCAGATCTAGAGATTCCTCTGGCGGTGACGGCTACGGATCTGATTAACCATCGGCTTGTTGTTTTGGATGAGGGAGATGTGATAACGGCCGTTCTCGCTACCATTGCCCTCCCCATCATCTTACCTCCTGTGGAAAAGGATGGTTTTGTGCTGGTGGATGGCGGGCTGCTCAATAACGTGCCATTTGACATCGCCTACGCCCGAGGCGCTTCCCATGTCATCGCCATCGATATTACCAAGACCAGCTATGAAGAAGGTGCCAAACCATCAACGCCACCATCTGGACGGCTTGACAAGATATTAAAATACACCCAGCGTTATGGTGCTTATCAGGTGATGACGGGTGTGATTGACCTCATTACCGAACAATCATTGAAAACGAGATTGGCGCTTTCCGAACCTGACATCCTCATCCGACCTGACATCGGCACAATTGGCCTGCTCGATTTTAACCGGATGGATGAGGGCATAGAGGCTGGCAAAACGGCCGTTCTCGAGAGTGAGGCAGAGATTATTAACTTGCGAAACCACCTAAAACAAAGCAGAGACCAAGAGAGTGAGGGATAGTCAAGAGAGTTATCCCCCAATCCACACAAAGATGATAGGAGAAAAGAGATGAAATTATTGGGCATCGATATTGGCGGCAGCGGCGTTAAAGGCGCACTCGTGGACACCAAAAAAGGCAAACTGCTGACGGATCGGCTGCGTATTCCCACACCACAACCAGCGAAACCTAAAGCCGTTATCAGCGTGGTAAAAGAAATCATAGACCATTTTGATTATCAAGGATCAATAGGCATTGGTTTTCCCGGCGTGGTAGTAGATGGGGTCACCAAAACGGCCGCAAACGTTGATCACAGCTGGATAGACTACCCGGCAGCACGCAATATTGCCTTAGCCACCAACTGCAAAGTAGTGATGCGCAATGATGCCGATGCTGCGGGCATTGCCGAAATGTATCATGGTGCCGGTCAGGGCGTGCCGGGCGTTGTCATGATTTTTACCTTAGGCACCGGCATTGGCAGCGTCATGTTTGTCAACGGTCATATGGTGCCCAACCTGGAACTCGGCCATATATATCTGCGCAACATGAAAAAAGATGCCGAATCTTTTGCAACGGATCGCGTGCGCAAAGAAAGCAAACTCTCCTGGAAGGAGTGGGGAAAACGTTTGAATATCTACTTCCAACACATTGAATTTCTCTTCTCGCCCAACCGCATCATCATTGGCGGGGGGGCGAGCAAAAAACATGAAAAATACCTCAAGTATCTCGATTTGAAGGCTGATGTGGTACCGGCTAAACTGCGCAACGAAGCTGGTATCGTGGGCGCGGCAATGGCAGCAATGCTTGAGGCAGATTAAGTAAATAATTTGTTCGGTTTTTATGATGTTAAGACAAGAACCTGGCCCACGATTAGTTTATTTACCCTTTGCCGAACCGGAAACAATGGCTGAATGCCTGGTTGCTTTAGCCAACTCAGATGGCGGCCTTATTGTCCTGGGTGTCGATAGGCAGGGGCGCCCCTCTGATACCATTTGGGAAGAAGAAGCTGAAGGCGCTCTGCGTGAAGCGGCATCATACTGCCGTCCGCCAGTGCCGAGCGGCTGGCAGCCTGTCGAAGCGGGCAGCGAAACATACATCGGCATTCGCGTTTCGCGCAGCACCGATTTGCACAGCTTAGAAGATGGTCGAGTATTGGTGCGCAGCGGGCGGCAAAACCGCGCCCTGACGGGTGACGAAATCCGCCAGCTTGCCATCAGCAAAAATACGGCTGAGTACGAAACAGAACCGGTGCCCGGGGCACATCCCTCCGATTTAGATCAAGATGTTATACGGGATTACCTGGATAGGCGGGAACGACGCGGGGCGGCCAAAGTGTCCTCTACGCAAGAGTTGCTCTTTGAAATTGGCGCCACTGACCGTGAGGGCAATCCCACCACTATCGGCATTCTGCTGTTTGGCAAAAATCCGCAAACCTTTTTCCCGCAGAGCGGCGTTGTTTTTGTGAAGTTTACGGGTACAGAACCTCGCGGTGAAGATGGCGGCATTGGCTATGGTCGTCGAGATGAGATCAGTGGCACCGTCGCCCGTGTGGTGGAACGTGCTTGGAATATTGTCTTTGAAGAAATGCGTGTAGGCGCTACCGTCAACAAACTAGAACGAGATGAATTGACAGAGTATCCCCGCTTTGCCGTGCGTGAAGCATTGGTCAACGCGGTCGCCCATCGTGATTATCGCATCCAAGGGCGGCGCATTGAAATCCGCATGTATGCCGACCGGCTAGAAATTATTAGTCCTGGCGGCTTACCCGGTTACATGACTCTTGATAATTTGGTGGAGGAACATTTCTCGCGGAATCCCCGTTTGGTCAATGGGTTGTATCAATGGGGCTATATTGAAGAATTAGGCTTAGGTATCGACCAGATGATTGAGGAGATGGTGCAAGCTGGCCATCCCCCGCCCAAGTTTAAGGCCACGCAGCATTTATTCACGGTTACGTTATCCAACAAGCGGGAACGGGCCGCGGTGCCTAAGTGGACGAAGGTGATGAATGAACGCCAGACCCGCGCTCTTACTTATATCCGTGAAAATGGCAGCATCACGAACCGGGAATATCGCAATCTGTGTCCAGATGTGTCCACAGAAACGCTCCGTTTAGATTTGGTTGATTTGGTGGAGCGGGGTGTGCTGTTGAAGATTGGCTCGAAGAAGGGAACGCATTATATTCTTAAATGATGGCGAAGGGCGAAAGATGAATGATAAGTGGGTGGTTGTGGGGTATTGGTCTTTGGTGGTTAATTTGCCCAATTATCCCAACGCTTTCCCAAGTTTTAACCCAAATATCCCAAATTTATCCCAAATTTCAACTTGGGATAAATTGGAATAACCCAATTCCCCAACTTTTTAGGCATTCGTTGGTATAATGCCTGGGTATTCAACAGAAGAGTTTATTTGCATTAAAGTGGCGCGAACCCATGTCTCTAACATTGCAGTTTATTCTTGTATCCATTGTCCCCCTCAGTTTTATTGGGATGGTATTTTACCTCTGGTATAAGAGGGGGAAGCAGCGCAAGGTCATTGTGCGTTGGACGTTTGCATTATTGGCAACGGCCGTTTGGGCGAGCAGTGTTCTTCGTTATTACAGCGCTGGTATTTTCCCATTTCTGATCCTCTACAACTGGGCGATTATTGGTCTCTATGCATTTAGTTTGGCCGCTCTGTTTTTATTGATGACCACAGCACACACCCTGTTTGCGCCAACAGGTTCGGGGAATAGTGCTGTTGTTGTTAGTGGGGCGCTCTGGTTGGCTGCGCTTGCGCTTGACCCGACTGTTTGCCCTTACGTGATCCCTAACTTCACTTTAGCAGAGCAATTGATTCGCCATTTTGACGTTTGGGCGGCTGTGTGGATTGCAAGCTGGCTGGTGCCGGTGGTGGCCTCGTGGATGCTCACCCAACAAGTAAGCCGCTCTCTACCCCGCTCGTTATACCGCAATCAAATTCGTTATTGGCTGCTGGTTCTCATCATTTTTGCCATTGGTGGTATTTGGGCGTCGATCCAGCAACCAGGACAACCTGTCTGGCAAGAAACGGCCGTTCTCATTGTTTTATTGGCCGCCACCATAGGTACGATCAGTTTAACGCATGGACAACTGCCTGATATTCAATTGGCGATTCGCCAGATTTTGTATCGTTTATCGGGAACGTTGATCATCTTTGGTCTGACATGGTTAGCACTTTCCTTGATTGTGCGCCATGTTTTACCCAATCTGCCGGCGGAAACAGATCCTAATCTGATGTTGATTCTGATCGCTGCTGTTTTTGCCGCTTTGTTCATGGTGATCAATCGGCTGGTTACGAATCTGATGAAGTGGATCTTCCTGCCCTCCAAAGCGAAGCGTGAATCTGCCTTGGCCGATTACACCAATGCGGTGGGGAATTTCCCCAGCACGGCGCAATTGGGACAAATTGTGCTGCGCTATGTGCAATCCTCTCTAGGTGTTGATGATGGCTGGATGATGACAGCAGAAGATGGGCCGGGTGGCACGTTGATTCTACGGCCGTTATCACACCTGAAAGAGAGCGCTGTCATCCCGACAACGGCCGTTTTTGCTGCGGACAGCCCCTTTACCACTCCCTTACGCCAGGAACACACTCCCTTAATCCAGTATGATATTGATGCGCTTGAAAAATTCGATCTATTACCCGAAAACGAACGAGATACCTTGAGAGCGTGGCAGCGCATCTTGTTTATGCCCTTGCATGCAGGCGATTCCTTAATTGGGGTTTTGGCACTCAATCACAAAACTTCTGGGGAGGCGTATGAACAAGAAGATTTCGACTTATTAGGGAGTTTAGACGACCATCTTTCGCCAATTTTTGCGCAAGTAAAGAATCTGGCTGCCTTACGCCAGCTCAATGAGTATGCGTTTGAGCAAAATCAATCGCTCATCCGGGAAAAGCAATATTTGCAAGAGTTTATCGGGCTCTACAACCAATATGTCAATCTGATCACACCAGAATTAAAACGGCCGTTTGTGAACATCGAAGATCAACTCCTTGAATTACAAAATGACTCCGCCCAAAATCCTGCTTTGCAAGAAAAAGTGACCCTATTGAACCAACTGGTCTCAAATTACAAACAGCCCATCGACACCCTTGTCAATTTAGCCGCCCGGGTGCAAATGCGCCGTGAATTCCATTTTCAGATCATTCACATCAACGATGCCATAGATAACGCCTATCACAGTTTACAAAACATGGCCGACGCCCGTCGTGTTACCTTCGAGTTTGACCGACAGCCGGATCCCCCACCTATTTACGGTGATTTAGAGCAAGTGCAAGAAGCTATCAAACATCTCCTCCACAATGCCATCAAATTCAACAAAATTGGGGGGCAAATTCGCATTGAAAGCGATACGGATGGCAGTGAGGTGGTCGTGCGCATCCAGGACACAGGCGTAGGCATTCCCACAGAGCGATTGGAGACTCTCTGGCAAGGATTCACCACCATTCATCGCAATGGCAAGAATCGTCTCGGTATGGGACTGCCTTTAGCGCAATTTATCATACAAGCACATGGTGGCCGACTTTCAGCAGAAAGTAATTATGGCGCTGGCAGCACCTTTGTTATCCGTCTACCCATCATGCATCAATAAACCACAAGCCACCCAAAATCTTCAGCTTAACGCGGCTGCCAGAATTTAGAGATAACGAGATTTTCAGGTCAGAATCCACCAATTGCTCTATTCTGGTTGTCTGTTTGATTATCAACAGGGTGACCGTCTAAAAATTAGTCCCCGTTTTTCAGGGGTAGAGATCCCTTGAAGCGCATCGATCAATTGCATAACTTCTGTGGATGCGCACATTATTTGTTAACCTGCATCAGATGAGAAGGATTTTAGGGATTCGTAAGATAACTGGCCAAAAATCCCACATTTAACAATTCTCAGCTACAATTTCCTTGTGAGCTTTACAACACCATTCGCCCTACTTCTCCTATTAGCCATTCCATTTTTTATTTGGCTGGCACGCCCCCGCATTGGCGGTTGGCGGCGTTGGCGTTGGCGGGAGTGGTTCAGCATCGGCTTACGCATACTCATCTTGACACTGCTCATTTTGAGCCTGGCAGGCATCCAGGTCATGCGGACGGCTGATGAGTTAGCCGTCGTATTTTTGATAGACGCCTCAGACTCTATCAACCAAACGCAGGCAGAGCAGGCTGAAGCTTATGTGCGCGAAGCCATCGAAACCATGACACCCAATGACCAGGCGGCTGTCATTCTTTTTGGAGCTAACGCGCTGGTTGACCGCCCTATGAGTGGTTTGGCAGAGCTGGCTCCCATCACCACAGTCCCTCAACCCCTGCAAACTGATTTGGCCAAAGCAGTGCGCCTCGGACTGGCACTATTTCCGGCGGGCAGCGCTCGACGTTTGGTGATGCTTAGTGACGGGCAGCCAACTATCGGTGACTTTGAAGAGGCTGTTACGCTGGCTTCTGCTTCTGGTGTGCAGCTAGATTTTGTCGATTTAGAACGGCCGTTACCCGAGGCGGAAGCCTTGCTCACCAACGTCTCTGCCCCCACCAAAATCAGCGAAGGGGAAACCTTTCGCATCGACGTCACCGCTGAATCCACCACCGATATGCCGGCTAAACTGCGCGTGCTGTCCGGCAGCAATATCGTCCACGAAGAGGATGTGCAGCTGCGCACCGGCATTAACAATTTTGCTGTTCGCCTGCATGCTGCCGAGCAAGAATTTGCCCGTTACCGTGTGCAGCTTATCCCCGCCAAAGACACCTATTACCAAAATAACGAATTGGCCGCCTTCACCGAGGTTACGGGGCCGCCTCGGGTTTTGCTGGTGGCCGATGAAGCAGACATTGACAATACAGGGGAGCCTGCTCCCGATGAATCCCCCCAACTGCAATTGGCATTGGAAGCTGTTGGGCTAGAAGTGGAGCGCACAACCCCTTCTGGGCTACCCAACAGTCTGGAAAGTTTCTCAGATTATGCTAGTGTCATTTTAGTCAATGTCAACGCCCGAGATCTCTCGCAGCGCAAAATGGAAACTCTGCAAAGCTATGTCCGTGATTTAGGCGGTGGTTTGGTCGCTGTGGGCGGACCAGAAAGTTATGGCATGGGAGGCTATTACAAAACGCCGTTAGAGGAAATGCTGCCCGTTGAGATGCAAATCAAAGACCAGGAGCGTTTTCCCTCTGTGAGTATAGTCATTGTCATTGACCGCTCAGGCAGCATGGAAATGCAGGAAGGGGGCATGGAAAAGATTCAATTGGCGGCGGAGGGCGCTGTGCGCGTGGTGGAACTGCTCAATGACTTTGATGACATCACGGTTATCCCTGTTGACACGCAGCCAGACAACCCGATTGGCCCTTTGCCCGCCAGTGATAAGGACACGGCCATTGGACTGATTCGGCAGATTGGTGCTGGTGGTGGCGGCATTTATGTGCGTACGGGGTTAGAGGCGGCCGCGCAAGCCCTGGTGCGAAGTTCTAATCAAGTGAAGCATATCATTTTATTAGCTGACGGTGCGGATTCCGAAGAAAAAGAAGGGGTGCCCAGACTGATTGATATGTTGGTGGAAGAAGGGGTGACTGTTTCTACAGTGGCGATTGGGCAGGGGCCGGATGTGTCGTGGCTGCAGCAAATGGCTAAACGGGGCAACGGCCGTTTTCATTTCACCGACCGTGCCGCCAACCTACCCCAAATCTTCACGCAGGAAACGACAGCTATTCAGCGCAACTATTTAGTGGAAGAGCGCTTCTTTCCTGACCTGGTGAGTAATAGTCCCATTTTGGCTGGCATAACGGCCGTGCCACCCTTGTATGGCTATGTGGGCACATCACCAAAGGGTGCTGCCCATGTCATTCTCAATACCCACCTGGGTGATCCGCTGCTTTCTGCCTGGCAGTATGGGCTGGGCAGAACTGTGGCCTGGACTTCAGATGCCACTGGGCGGTGGGCCAATGAATGGGTGCAATGGGAGGGGTTCCCCGCCTTTTGGGCGCAAACCGTGCGCTGGACGATGGCGCCGGAGCGCAGCAGCAATGTGGAAACGGCCGTTACCTTTGATGGCGAGCAAGCGGTGCTGCAAGTCGATACTCGAGATGATAACGGCCGTTACCTCAACGACATCACGATGACGGCCAATGTGGTAGCCCCAGATGGCACGGTTCACCATATCGTTTTGCCTCAAATCGCACCAGGGCGATACAGCGGCGAATTTCTGCCAACAGAAGATGGCGCTTATTTCTTACGTGTCAATGGTGAGACACTGGATAATGAATCTGTCGTGGGGCAAACATCTGGCTGGGTACTCGGTTACTCAGGTGAATACCAACCAGCCGCCACAGAGCAAAATGCCTTAACCTGGTTAGCGGAAAATTTTGAGGGTCGGAATATCACAGAAGACATAACGGCCGTTTTCGACCATAACCTGCCCAGCGAATCACTCTCTCGTCCCATATGGTTTTGGCTCATTTTAGCGGCTGTGCTGCTGCTTCCGTTTGACATTGCCGTACGCCGTCTTGTCATCACCAAACGGGATGGGCAGCGGGCTTGGGCCGCCACATTTGGCCGCCTATTGCCACAGCCCGCGCCACAAACACCACAAACAGAACAGGTATCTCGCTTATTTCAAGCCAAAGAGCGTGCGTCCACCCAACGCCCACAAACAAAACCCATCGCACCACAACCGCCTGACGGCTCCATCCCCCCCACAACGCCCACAATGCCAGAGCAAGCACCGCAGCCAGTTAAACCCGCTTCTCCTCCCCCCAAAAAAGAACCGACAACGCCAAAACCTGCCTCGCCATCAGGCTCTTTAGCCTCCCGCTTGTTAGACAAAAAGCAACAGCGCAATCAAGATGATTAAACCGTATAGG
>PDQY01000100.1 GCA_002746795.1 Chloroflexota bacterium
GAGCATCCCAATCACCAGCAGCCGCTAGTTTGGCCTGGGTGGGCCAGGAAGCAGGATGGGCAAGTTTGTAGTGAGGACCGGCATCTTCTAAAATTTTCTCAATCCTGGCCACATCGGCTTCGGCTAATTGAGCATAGGTTTGGAAGCCGCCCGCCTTGAGCAATTCATCAATTTTAGGGCCAATACCTTCAATCTTTTTGAAATCGTCTGGCACCACCGGCACGGGTTCAGGTTCTTCGGCAACCGGTGCTTCAACAACAGGTTCAGGTTCAGATGCTTCTTCTACAGCTTCAACAACGGCCGTTTCCGTTACAACAGGTTCTGCCGCCACCACTTCCTCAGCCAACAAGGCAGAGCGAGTGGCTAAAGCATCTTCTTCTGCCTCAGCATATGCCACCGTCTCCTCTTCAGAAACAGCGGGGCCAGAAACTTGCCTGCTATCCTCTTCTTTCACTTCATCTAAATCTTCGTCACTAACGCCAAACCACCAACTGAAAAAGATGATAATGAAAAGAACAGCAATGATCAAAAAGATGATAAGTAAGATGGGATCGACTGCTATGTCAGACTGTAAAGCGATAGAAAGCGAAATTGAATGTGCGGTCACCATAAGCCTCCTGCAACAAATATGTTTCGTAAGGAACAGAAATTAAATAATACGACAAAGTCATTTCCTTACCGTTCCTTGAAACTGACAATGAACTTCCGTATTTTAGGGCATCGTTAAGCCTAAGCGTATCAAATCATACCATTGACCAGAGAAAATTTCATCCTGAATTTGGGCAAGGGATTCGCCAGCCGGCAAGCACCAAGCATTCCATATTTTAGTCTGACGAGACAGCAGCAGGGGCACTTTGGGCAAATCCACCAAAAAGAAGCATTAAGATTAAGGCCAGCAACCCTCGCTTCAGCCAATTTGTGTGGCGTTTTTAGGTGGCGACAGCCTGGTAGGTGAAAGGTTCCAGATAAGCGTCAAAACCATCTTCCACCCCTTTGACAATCACGCTAATGGCATCGTGGGAGTGCAAGGACTCTTTATGCGAAGCAAACACGCGAAAATCATGGATGCGTTCGTCATTGTCCAACCCTTCATAGAGTAAACGCACCGCGTCCTCCACAAATTTCAAGTTAGCCGCATTAAGTTCGGCAAACGCTTGCTCATCTTCCCGTTTGACAATGACCTGGGTCTCCGTTTGCAAAGTTTCCCGGGCGATGTCGATCACATCTTCAATGCGCAGATCGCCATCATGCTCTATAGAGATTTTGGCGACGGAACGCTGGCTATGGGGCACAGCTGCCACACCACGCTTCAAGTTGGCATGGATGCTTAACTCATAGCTGCATGGGCAAGCAGAAGAGTACACAAAATCCAGATGCAAAAATTGACGCACGCCTTTTTCTGGGGTCACCACCGTTTCTAACACCACCGGATAATATTGGTAACCGGACAATCCGCTGCGCAAACTATTTTGTTTGAGGGGATAATCAAAAGCAATGGCAATACGCGCCGAGGAACTTTCCAAGTTTTCCAAATAACTATGGACGATATTCTGCAAGGTCACTGGATTGAGTTCGCTTTCGTCATATTCGTAGAATGTGCGCATGATACGGCTCATGTTGATGCCTTTCCTGTGAGCATCAAGGGAAACTGTGCCTGTTACTGAACAATGAACCGACAATAAATCTCCAGCGCGAGTGACGATTTTCATCGGAATTTTGAAATTGTGAATGCCCACATGCTGAATGGCAATGTTAGCCCCACGGTTGTCAGCTGTGTTCTGCATATCGGGTAATGATGCTTTGTACGTAGGCGTGACCACAAATTCCCCATCGTAACGTTGTTGTAGATCGGTAACAAGGCGTGTTCCGGCAATTTTATCTGATTCTGTTGCGGTCACAGCGTGATCGGCATTGGTATCACGGCCGTTTCCGTTGACGGCTGAAGCAACCCCATTTATTAGCCTGTGCATAATTTGTCTCCTATTGTTTGTGCTTTACATGCAGCTTTCACCTCTTTTCCCTTAAGGAGTGACGATGAAATAAATGGGGACTCATTTTTAGACGGTCATTAATGAAAAGCACAATTCACATTTATTCCAATTATTTAGCTACCTGTTCCTTCACAACCTATTTTGGAGCAAAACATGAATCATTTCCAATGTCGGCTTTGCCACCAAAATGCCGGTAACATCTTCAATTTATCCCACTTGGACACAAAAGCACGATAATGAAACACATCATAATCATTCGCTTCAATACGCTTCAAAATACCACGATACAAACCAGCGGCAGCAGCAATGGCAAAACGGCCGTCTTTGTGCAGCATCTTAATACCTGGCCACGCCTCTTCATACAGTTGACGGGTGCGGTCAATTTGGAAACGCATAAATTCACGCCACTTCTCCGTGACCACCCCGGCCGCAATATCAGCTTCGGTGAGGCCAAAGGTGGCTAACTCTTCTTTGGGCAAATAGAGGCGACCACGCCGCCAATCCTCGCCGACATCCCGCAAGATATTGGTCATTTGCAAAGCTAAACCCAGTTTAACAGCATAGGAAATCGCTTTAGGAGCCGAGAAACCGATGATGTGCATACTCATCAACCCCACGGTCGAGGCCACACCATAGCTGTAAGTGGCCAACTCGGCAAAGGTTTCGTAACGGTTCTGGTACAAATCACGAGAAACCCCGCCTATCAGTTGTTCTGCATAACGAACTGGAATCCGGTACCGCTGTCGGGTGTCAGCCCAAGCCAGAGCAACCCATTCTTGCTGCGGGGGATTATCTGAGAAAGCATGCCGGTGCCACTGAAGCAGGTTTTGCTGCACATTCCCCTCAGGATTGTCAACAATATCATCCGTAATACGACAAAAAGCATACAAAGCTCTAACTGCCTGCCGTTTCTCTTCTGGCAGTAAACGTGACGCCATATAAAAGGAAAGGCTGTGTTCAGCAGTGATGTCTTTGCACAAGGCATAAGCTTTTTGTAACAGATGATCTTCGGCGATAGGTTGGATAGCAACGGCCGTTTCCATATGCCAGGCATCTCCAGCCAACGATAACAACTGATTCTCCCAAGTTCGTGTTTGTGCCACTATAACTATCTCTCCTCGCACCATCCAAAATGAAATTGAGCGTATCTGTCCAGCCTGAAAATAGGTTGAAATTTGTAATCAAGCCTGCTTTGGATGAAATTCAGCATAACAGAATAAAATGGTTTTGTCAATATATACCTGTACAAAATATTGACATTTCTAAGAAATCATGTTATTCTCGTGAGCATGGTAACACCTAACTCCCAGCAGGAATTAAAGGAAGAGACTCATGTCCCAAAAAATCATCGTCATCGGCAGTGGGTTTGGCGGCTTGGGTGCCGCTGCTCGTTTAGCCGCTCACGGTTACAACGTTGAAATCTTTGAAAAACGAGACAAACTCGGTGGTCGTGCCTACGTCTACGAAATAGACGGCTTTAAGTTCGACGGCGGGCCAACGGTAGTCACCGCCCCATTCATGTTCGATGACATCTTTGAACAAGCTGGCCGCAAACGGGAAGATTACATCGAGTTTGTACAACTTGACCCATTTTACCGCATCTTCAACCATGAAGGTCGTCATTTTGACTACAATGATAATCCTGATTTCATCAAGAGCGAAATCGAAAAGTGGAACCCAGCAGATAAAGCGGGTTACGACAGGTTTATGTCAACCACACAAGCGATCTTTGAAAAAGGATTCATCGAACTGGCCGACAAGCCTTTTTTAAGCATTAAAGATATGCTCAAAGTGGCACCCGACTTGATCAAGTTACAATCCTACAAATCAGTTTACAAATACGCTTCGCAATTCATTGAGAATGATTTTCTGCGTCAAGTCTTCTCATTTCATCCCTTACTCATTGGTGGCAACCCCTTTGATTCATCATCGATTTACGCCATGATCCATTACCTGGAGCGAGAGTGGGGCATTCATTTTGCGATGGGAGGCACAGGCACCATTGTCGATGGGCTGGCCAAACTCATTACAGAACTGGGCGGCACATTCCACTTGAATGCAGAAGTTGAAGAGATACTGGTAAACGGCCGTTCTGCCACCGGTATTCGTCTCGCTGATGGCACCATTCATCGAGCCGATCACATCATCTCCAACGCCGACATCGCCTGGACCTACCTCAACATGATCCCGTCCAAAGCTCGCAGCCTGCGCAACTCAGACACCCGCTACAAGAAACTGACCAAATACTCCATGTCCTCCTTCGTCATCTACTTTGGCACAAAAAAACGGTACCTCGACTCCGAACTGATGCAGCACAACATCATCCTCGGCCCCCGCTACAAAGGTTTGCTCACAGACATCTTCAACAAGAAAATTTTAGCCAACGATTTCTCACTCTATCTCCACATGCCCACCATCACCGACCCCTCCCTGGCGCCCGAAGGACATGAAACATTCTACGCCCTCTCCCCAGTGCCCCACCTGGGAGCCGACATCGACTGGACAAAAGCCGCCAAACCCTACCGGGATGCCATCATGCAATTCCTGGAAGACAACTACCTGCCCGACCTGCAAGCCAATATCGTGGTAGAACACACCATCGACCCGCTCCACTTCCAAAACGACCTAAACAGCCACCTGGGTGCCGGTTTCTCCATCCAGCCAGTGCTAACCCAATCAGCCTGGTTCCGCCCCCATAACCGTTCAGAAGATTTTGACAACCTCTATTTTGTGGGTGCTGGCACCCACCCTGGCGCCGGCTTACCTGGCGTCCTCTCTTCCTCAAAAATTGCTGAAGAGCTCATCATCAACACCAAGCCGCTGCCCGTTCCCAACCACACAGTAAACAGTGGCCAATGACCACAGATAGCCTAACTGACCCCTAATGACTGATTATCGTTCAGTGAACACCCATCTGTTCAGTGAACACCGATTACTAAAAAAACATCATGTCCAAAAACAAACCCTCTTGCCCACTCCCCATTGCTGAAGGCAAACAAGGCTTGACGATACTCAAAGGATTGCTGAAAGATCGCTCCCTGTTAACGGCTTTATCGCTGATGCGGAAACATGTGGGGCCGATCTTCCAGATTACGCTACCCAAATTCAAACCAGCAGTCGCTATCGGGTCAAAACCGAACCGCGAACTACTGGTTAGTAACCGGCACGCATACAGTTGGCGCAACGAACAGGATCCAGTAGTCAAACTACTGCGTCAAGGCATTCTCGTTGTGGATGGCGAAGAACACGACCAACTCCGCGCACTCATGGATCCACCGCTGCACCGCCGCAATGTCATCCCCCATATTCCCGATTTCTGGCGTTATACCAATGCTGTGATTGACACCTGGGAAGATGGCGGCACAGTTGACATGCTGGTAGAAATGCGCAAAGTAGCGCTGCTCATTCTCATGGGCACTTTATTTCACATCGACTTTGCGCCAGACATGGACCGCTTGTGGCAGCCCATCCTCAAAGCCATTGCCTACATCTCACCCGGCTTTTGGATTGTGGCGCCCAATTTGCCCCGTCCAGGCTACCAAAAACACCTTAACGTATTAGATGACTATCTGTACCAAATCATCAAACAACGGCGCACTGAGCTGGAAAACAGTTCCAGCGCAACTGATGGTGACCTGCTCGCCAAACTCATCAACGAAGGATTGGATGACGACCTCATCCGTGACCAACTACTGACTATGCTCATCGCTGGTCACGATACCAGCACCGCCCTCCTGTCCTGGGTGTGGTATCTGTTGGGCACGAATCCTGAAGCGATGGCACAGGCGAAGGCGGAAGTTGATTCACTATTCAGTCAGCCAGATTCAGCAAACAGTAAACCGATGACCGAGCCCCAATCACCGACCACCGCTCACGCCCCCACCATTAAGCAGCTCAATCAACTCACCTACCTCGATATGGTCATCAAAGAAGCGCTGCGGCTGTATCCACCAATTCATGTGGGCAACCGGCGTGCCATTGAAGACATGAAGCTGTTGGATTATGACATCGCGCAAGATACGCGGGTGATGTATTCTATCTACCTGTCGCATCGGGATGAACGGTATTGGGAGGAGCCAGAGAAGTTTTGCCCCTATCGGTTTGATAAAAACCAGATGCGGGCAGGGAAACGCCCGCCGTTGACTTATGTGCCATTTGGTGGAGGTCCGCGCAACTGTATTGGCGCAGCTTTTGCCCAGGTTGAGAGCAAGGTGGTACTAGCTCGTATCCTGCAATGCTTCGACCTGGAACTGCTCAATGGTGACAAAATTAAGCCTTACATGGGAGCAACATTAGAACCTAAACCAGGGGTTCTTATGCGGGTGAGCCGCCGGGAAGGTCATCGATGAGCCATTTTGAACGCTGGCAGAAGACGTTTATGTTATCGCTTTTGGCACCAGCGCTAGGTTTCTATGCAGAGCGCAGGTACCAATCATTGCCACCGCTGTCACCGGCAAACGGAATGAGGCTTCACCGGGATGTCTCAGGCGATAAACCATTACCATCGCTTTCGATTATCGTTCCTGCCCGGAATGAAGCGGCCAACTTGCAATATTTACTGCCTTCACTACAGGCAGTGGCGTATGCCGGGCCGATTGAGGTGATTGTGGTGGATGATAATTCTGAGGATGAAACGGCCGTTATCGCGCAAGCATATCGCACCAAAGTCATTCGTCTCACAGAATTGCCTCCTGGGTGGGTGGGCAAGCCCCATGCCATGTATCACGGGGCAGCCGCCGCCAAGGGGGAGTGGCTCCTCTTCACAGATGCAGACACCATTCACGCTCCATCCGGTCCAGAAGAAGCGGTGCGCTATGCAATCAAACACAATCTTGACGGTTTAAGTTTATTCCTGGAGCAGGAGTGCCACAGCATGGGAGACCGGTTGGCATTGATGGCAGCTTTTGCCGGGCTGTTCACCGCCTGGCCGCGAGATTCCGCTTATCTCAACGGCCAATATCTGCTCATCCGGCGGGATGTATACGAGGAAAGTGGTGGCATAACGACCGTTCGCCATGAAACATTAGAAGACCTCGCCCTGGGAAAGCACCTGAGAAAATCCGGCTACAACGTGCCCATGATGCGCGGCGAGAACGCCGCCAAAGTGCGCATGTACCACAACAATCAGGAAATGTGGCACGGCATGAACCGGCTTGGTTCCCAATCATTGCGCTTCTCTGGTCTGCGTTCACTCATCACCATCTTTTTTATCACCATTGCCATGAATCCGTTGTTAGTGCTTTTTGCCGTCATGTCTGGCAAGGTTCGCCGCCGCTGGCTGCCTCTCACCTGGGGTGCTGTCTTCATCGGCTTTTTGCCCTGGGCTAAACGGTACGGTTCCCTCGCTTATGCCGCCTTGTCTCCCATCGGAGCCCTCATCGTACAAATCGCTAGTTTCTGGGGAATTATCCGCCACGTATTCAAAAAAGGTATCCACTGGAAAGGCAGAATCGTTCAACAAAACGATGTCTGATAAATGGCCAGGAGTGACAATGAAAGGCGACATTGTATCGTCAGTTTCAAGGAACGGTAAGGGAACGACTTCGTCGTCTTATTTATTTAATTCCCGTTCCTAAGTGATGAACCTGTTCATCGTTCATCGTTCATCATTTGGATCTTCTTATGACTTACTTTGGTTTTCTCGCAAGCTTTGTTGGTACGCCCATTATCATTTTGTTGATTTTAGCGTGGCAAGATAAAAAACGGGGCATCGGGTTCCCCAAGCGTTTCAATTCTTATTCACCCTGGCTCGTGCTGCTGCTCCACATCGCCATCGCCGTGGTTTATACCACGCCATGGGACAATTATTTGGTGGCAACTCGCGTCTGGTGGTATGACCCGAGCTTGGTCACAGGCATTGTCATCGGCTGGGTGCCAATTGAAGAGTATACCTTCTTCATCGCCCAAACCATCATGACCGGCCTCTGGCTCCTCTTCTGGATGCGGCGTACTCGTCCTTCATCCTTCATCCTTCATCCGTCACCATTTAAAGAAAGCTCGCGCTTGCGCTTGATAGTAACGGGGATAACGGCCGTTTTCTGGGCAATGATGGTGGGCATTCTTATCTTGGGCTGGCAACCAGGTACATATCTGGCTTTAGAGCTATCCTGGGCACTCATTCCCATCATGATCCAGCTCGCCTTTGGCTGCGACATTTTATGGCATTATCGTCGGTTAGTGCTGTTGGGAATCATCCCCCCCACCCTGTACCTTTCCTTTGCCGATGTCCTGGCCATCAACTCCGGTACCTGGACCATTGATCCAGCCCAGTCCCTCAACATCTTCATCGGCAGCCTGCCAGTCGAAGAACTCATCTTCTTCTTGCTGACCAACACCTTACTCATGTTTGGTATGACGCTCGCTCTAGCGGCCGAAAGCCAACCGCGCCTCCAGCATTTCAAAGCCATGATCACCGGTAAATCTGATCCACAAAGAGCAGTTGACTGATTTCAGAAAAAATCAATGGGGTGCCTTCATTTTCATCTTGTTGAGTGACCGTCTAGAAATAATATCCCTGTTTACAGATGGTCAGGTCGCTTGAAACACATCCAGCAATTCCGTATTTTATTTCACCGTCACTCCTTAAGGGCAAGCAGGCCAATCGACGCCTTGCCAGGTATCAGCCGCCACAGAATCACCGTCCGGCGGCCATATCGCCAATTCACCCGACAAAGCTTGCACCATCATGCCATATGGATTAGACAATGAGGGCATTTCAAGACCAACATCGATGTTCATTTCAACCACCCACTGATTGGTGCCAGGTTCCCCAATAACGGCCGTCCAGTTGCTGCTAGTGTAGCCTGGGTTCCAGTTCAAACCATCTGCATTATTGCCAATACCAGCCTGCACCGTCACAGTCTCATCCCGCACAACCTGGAAGAATCGATCCGCGGTGTCTGGATCCCCCCTATTACTGATCGTATCAAAATAAAGCCGCAGCGAATCACTAGGATTATCCGTCACATCATTCAGCAACCAGGCAGAATAAAGATTATCGCCCTGGCGCACCAGATAACCTTGCACCAAAGCACTGGGATTTCCTTCTGGCGAAAATTGAATTTGCGGTGAGGCTGGCCATTCCGTTATATCAAACACACCATCAATGGTCGGGGGTGTTTCCTGACAGGCCACCTCGGGATTCGGCATGGGTGTGTTGGTCGGGGTGCTGGTATCAACGGGCGTATTGGTCATCGTTGGCGTCGGCGAAACAGGTGTTTCTGAAGGTGTGGGGGTGAAAGTCGGCGTCCCCGAGGCTGTCGGTGTGGCTGATGGCGTGAAGGTCCAGCTTGGCTCCAGCGTAGGCGTAAGCGAAGCTGTGACCGCAGGTGGCGTATGGGTGGCTGTGGGCGAAACGCCCGATGTGGCTGTGGCCGAAGGTACCGGCGAAATCGTTGGTGTGGCCGTTTGCCTGAGCAGGGGATCCCAACCGTTTGCCACAGCTTGACCATCCGATATGCCGTCACCAGAAGTATCCCATTGCACAGGATTGGTGCCCCAAGTTCTGATTTCATCCCCATCAACCAGGGCATCTTTATCGGTATCTCGATCCAAGGGGTTGGTGCCATAGCTCAGCACCTCTTCACCATCTAACAACAAATCAAGATCTGTATCTGGCTTACTGGGATCGGTGCCAATATGCTGTTCTTGCTCGTCACTGAGGCCATCCCCATCTGTGTCTTGACCGGGAGCAGGAGTCAGGGTAACGGCCGTTACATCAAGCGTGGGTGTGTGAGCGATAACTGTTTGCGTTTCTTGAATCGGGGCGGAGGTGGATGTGTTAAAGGGCATACCGCCGCCACCAAAGATATTGTCCCTGCCAAAAATAGCCACTGCAAGCGCCACAGTAATGCAAAAAACAACCACAAACAACAAAACATACAGCAAAGCTGGGGGAATCGCCATCCCCGTTTTCGCCTCGCCATTCAAAGTCGCCTGCCTCCCATTAGCGGCAGAAACCACAACAGAAAACGGATACATATCACTGCTGCCGCGCCAAACTCGCTGCCGCGCCGCCAGTTTCAACTCAACCGTTCTGGCACGTCCATTCTCAATGGAGATTCTACCTCTTTGCCCTTGAACTTTGAGAGCTTTATGTGGATCATCCACCATGACACTAAAATCAGCTCTGGTGTTGCCAATGTTTTGGATAGTCACGCTCACATGCTCAGGCAATCGCACTTGCGTGTTGCTGAGGCTCGCTTCAAAAGCCACAAATCCAGCCACTTGTAAGGTGACGCTCTTGCCAACGTTCAGCTCTCTGAACTGCTGCGAGCGGAGTTGTATGTACATTTTCTGCCGACCGCTTGGTGTCCTCGCTGTACGCCGCGGATTTACAGCAATCGCCACCTGTATCGTCTCACCCGCAGGCACCGAAATGTATTCGTTCGGGACAATGACCCAGGAGTCTGGAATGCCTTGCACCCGCACAGTCACCCGATCATCCTGCATGGTATGATTGACGATTTCAACATTGATTGAGCAGCGACGCCCCGGTTCGACTGTAAAAGAGTTTTGAGCAAGGAACATTTCCAGCGGGGGTTTTTCTGGCACCCCAATTTCGGTGGCAGGGGCTGTGTGTCCCAGGGAAACGGCCGATTTCCCCCCTGCCATTGTCGCCACTAAATCAGACTCATAAGGTGTCACCTGTGGTCCTTGCAAAACCAGTTCATAGGGACCAATCCGCAGCCGTTCGCCCGGCGTCATCGGCGTGTGATCATTGGCACGCAGGCGATGATCATTGACGAAGGTGCCATTGATGCCCCCCAAATCCAAGACTTCCCAACCTAGTGACGTTGCTTGCACACGCGCATGATGGCGCGATACGCCTTCTGCTGGCAAGACAATGTCGTTATCAGCATTGCGCCCCAGGGTCACAGTCGCTTGTGTCAGAGGCACGTGGCTGGCAGGATGCCCGGGGGTATTGATGACAAGAAAAAACCCTTCTGGCGCTTCGGTGACGTTGGCTAAAATATCTGATTCCTGCGACATCACCTGGGTGGGTGCCCCTTCCAATGACAACAAAGCACTGCGCAGCGCCTTCACCAAGTCGCCACCAGTTGGGTAACGTTCATTAGCATTTTTCGCCAACAATTTGAGCAGGATCACGTCAATGATTTGGGGCAAGTCGGGGCGCACCTCTCTGGCCAGCTGCGGCATCGTCCCACGTTGATGCACAGCAATGGCATCCGACAAGCTCTGGAAGGCAAAAGGCAAGCGGTTGGTGAATAGTTCATACAGCACCACGCCAAGGCTGTAAAGATCAGAACGGCGGTCTACAGGGTTCCCTTGGCACTGCTCAGGCGACATGTACGTGGGCGTTCCCAATGTCATGCCGCTTTCAGTCATGTTGGAACCTTCTGTGAGTTTGACCAAGCCAAAATCGGTGAGAATGGCACGGAAAGGCTGCTCACTCGGTTCATCAGAACAGGCTAATCGTTTGAGGATGATATTGCCCGGTTTCACATCCCGATGCACAATGTCGCGTCGGTGTGCGTAATCTAAAGCCGCCGCCATATGAATGCCAATCTGCAAGCTTTGCGCTAACGGCAGGAACTTGCCTTCCTGCTGCAAGCGGCGTAGATGGGCACGCAAACTGCCCCCATCCACATACTCCATCGTGATGAACAACCCTTCGGGAGAGTCGCCAAAATCAAAGATACGCACGATGGAAGGATGGTCGAGCTTGGCAGCCACCCGCGCTTCTTGGATGAGTCGGTTTCTAAACTCCTGGCGACGGGCATAATGGGGGTGCATCAATTTTATCGCCACTTGTCGATTCAAGTTGCGATCTTGGGCCCGGTAGACGGTGCCCATTCCCCCATCACCCAAGAGTGATTGCAGTTCGTATCGATCATTGATAATGTGGCCGATCATATTGCTCATGGTGCCTGTTCCTTCTAGTGCGCATCCATAAATAAGTGATGTAATTGATGGATGCGCTTCCAGTGACCTTTCCCCTGAAAAACGGGGAGTAGTTTTTAGACGGTCACTAAGCAGTAGGGTCTTATCTGGCTCGTTTCAAGATAGCCCGGAGCGTATCAAGGTATTGCTGTATTTCTGTGTCGCCTATCCAATAATGGGTGACAGCTCGAAACGCTTTGCCACCTAAATCACCAGCCCAAATATTGGCTTCTTGCCGCATGGCAGCACCAATTTCGGCTGCATTTATTTCAATATTTTCTGCTAAACTGAAAAATACGAGGTTTGTTTTTACGTTTTGCGGCTCGATCACCACTCCTGGAATTTCTGCCAGGCCTTGCGCCAACGTTTGCGCATGTTGGTGATCCTCATGCAGCCGCTCTACCATGTCTGTTAGCGCAATCAGGCCAGCAGCGGCCAGGATGCCCGCCTGGCGCATGCCGCCCCCTACCAATTTTCGATTGCGGCGTGCCTTTTTGATAAATTCGGTGGAGCCACACAAAAGGGAGCCTACTGGCGCACACAAACCTTTGCTCAAACAAATGGAGACGGAGTCTACATGTTTGGTGATCTCGCGTGCATCGATGTTTTGAGCAACGGCCGCATTGAACAGCCGTGCCCCGTCCATATGCAGAGCCAGGCCATGCTTGTCGGCGATGGCTCTCATATCGGCGAAGTAGGCGGGAGGCAGGGGATACCCATGCTTGCTGCCATAGCTGTTTTCAACTAACAAAAGGGTGGTATGGGGAGAGTGAAAATCGTCTGGGGAAACGGCCGTTTCCACCACCGCTGAATCCATTCGGCCGTACTCGTCTGTGGGCAATACCGTAGGCACAATGCCACCCAGCACCGCCATGCCCCCAGCTTCATAACAATAGGTATGGGCGTCATGGCCCACAATGGCAGCATCACCCCGAGTGGCATGGCTGAGAATGCCAAGCAAATTCCCCATGGTGCCGCTGGCTGCAAAGAGCGCCGCTTCCATCCCTGTTTTCTCAGCCGCCAGCGCTTCCAGCTCGTTTACGGTGGGGTCTTCGCCATAAACATCATCGCCCACGACAGCACGGGCCATCGCCTCCCGCATTTCCGGGGTAGGCCAAGATACGGTGTCGGACCGGAAATCGATTCTATCCATGGGATAAGTTTACGTAATATTAGGCAAGGTTGCAAGGTTGCCAAGGGGCAAAATAGCTAGGTAGCAGCCTCTTCGTTCCCCAAATACGCTGCAACTTTGCCACTGCGCCCCTTTTTTACGCTGCTATTGCCTTGCGCAGCAAGGGTTCAACCGCTCTCAACGCCTGTCCCCGATGGCTAATTTGATGCTTCACACTGGATGGCACTTGCGCCATTGTCATTCCCCGATCCGGCAAAAAGAAGACTGGATCATAGCCAAAGCCGCCATCTCCAACTGGTGCTTCTGCAATGCGTCCTGCACACACGCCAACGGCCGTTCCCACCAAACCAGCAGGCGCAGCCAGAGCAATCACACATTGAAACCGCGCTGAGCGGTCAGCTTCGGGCACACCCGCCAACTTTTCAAGCAGCAGCCGGTAACGTCCTTCATGATCGAGGCCAGCTCCCCCGTATCGGGCTGTGTAAATGCCAGGCTCCCCATTCAACGCATCCACTTCGAGGCCTGAATCATCTGCCAACGTGAGATAGCCTGTTTCTTGGGCATAGGTTTCTGCTTTTAAGATGGCGTTCTCCGTGAAAGTCTGACCCGTCTCCGCCACATCCTTTTCCAGGCCAATATCATCTAAACTCAGCCATGCCAAATCCAGGTCTGCCAACATTTCTGCAAACTCTTTCACTTTGCCCTGATTGTGGCTGGCTACTAGCAAGGTTTGTGTCATTTTTACTCCTTCAATTTTATAGCTGGGATGAGGGGATGCCAGGATTTTTGAAGCAAACGCTTAACTCCCGCTCATATTTTTATCGCACCCCATTCTGCTCTATGTTATACTTTGCGCTTAATTCTACCCCAAAAGGAGGTTGTCATGGATAAACAACATCCTTCGCGGTTGCGTTTCAACTTTGGCTTTTTGCTAGAAGCAAAGATCGGCACCAACCGCATCATCGAGCTAGAGTACCCGACTATCGATGTTGAAGATATTACGCTTTCGCCCTTAACCGGCACGCTCAATGTTACGCGAACGTCCGAAGGGGTTTATTTGAGCGGAGAATTACAAACAGCAACGGCCGTTACCTGTGTGCGTTGTCTCATAGATGCCCTGGCCTCCGTCCAGGTCTCGTTGGATGAACTACTCTATTACCCGCCCAAAGCAGCACCGCCGGGAGAATTGTTCGTTGGTGAAGATGGCTATATCGATCTGGGACCGCTTATTCGAGAGATGACCATTCTGGAGCTGCCCATTCGTCCCTTGTGCAAACCAGATTGCCAGGGATTATGCCAGGAATGCGGCGCCAATCTCAACGAAACAGAGTGCGACTGCAAAATCGACGACATTGATCCACGGCTGGCCAAATTAAAAGAGCTGCTGGAAGAGGAGGAGCTTTAGGGCTAATGTTTTTTGACCAAGCAAAAATCTACGTGAGAAGCGGCAATGGTGGCGATGGCATGATCAGCTTTCGCCGCGAAAAATTTGTGCCGTATGGCGGCCCCGATGGTGGCGATGGTGGCAACGGTGGTGAAATCATCTTCTACGTAGACAAAAATATCAACAGCCTCGTTAAATACCATCGCAACGTCCATTATCGCGCCGAACACGGCAAACATGGCGGCAAAGCTCGGCGCACTGGGGCTAGAGGCGAGACACTACGCCTACCAGTACCACCCGGCACCATGATCCGGAATGCGGAAACGGGCGATCTCCTGGCAGATCTAACCCGCAGCGACCAAGAAGCCATCGTGCTTACCGGCGGGCGCGGTGGACGAGGAAACATTCACTACACCAGCAGCCGCAACCAGGCTCCCCGTCTCGCAGAACGGGGTGAGCCAGGTGAAGAACTTTGGCTCAATCTGGAACTTAAACTGATTGCAGATGTTGGATTAGTCGGGCTGCCCAATGCAGGCAAATCAACTTTGCTGTCAGTTATCTCTGGCGCCAAGCCCAAAATCGCAAACTACCCCTTCACAACCCTGCAACCAAGTTTGGGCGTGGTGAATCTGGATGGCTATGAAACGATGATTGTCGCTGACATTCCCGGTTTAATCGAAGGAGCCGCCGAGGGTATTGGCCTGGGACATGAGTTTTTGCGCCACATCGAGCGCTGCCGGGTTCTCATTCATCTGCTCGATGGATCAGCTAAGGAACCACTGGAAGATTGGGCAACGATCAACCAGGAATTAGCCCTATACCACACCACGCTAGGTATCAGTTTAGACGAACGACCACAGCTAGTTGTCTTGAACAAAATGGATCTCGACAATGCTATCGCGTGGGAACCACTGGTGAAGGAGGAAATTGAGAAAGCAGGGTACGAGTTTAAAGCGATCTCCGCCTTAACCAAACAAAACGTGCGCGAGATGCTCTACCAGGTCAAACAAATGCTCGACAAAGCACCGGAACCGCTCATGATTGAAGATGAAGAGATCGTCATTCGGGCAGAAGAAGATGAGGATTCCTTTACTATCGAACGTGTGCAAGGTGGATGGCGTGTACAGGGCAAGAAGATTGAGCGTATCGCCGCCATGACTTATTTTGAGTTTGAACCCACGGCCAACCGCTTCTCCCAAACGTTGGAAAGTATGGGGATTAGCAAAGCGTTGGAAGAGGCAGGTGTGCAAGTGGGGGATCTCGTTTTCATTGGCGAAGAAGAATTAGAGTGGATAGAGTAGTGTGGCCAGGTGTCATGGCGATGCGTTACCTTGACATCTTGCCTTTTGGCTCCTTTATCCCTTTTTCTTTGACATGATGAAGCAACGAATTGGCTTGCTGGGTGGCACGTTTGATCCGCCGCATATGGGGCATTTGTGGTTGGCGGAGGCGGCGCGGGATCAGCTGCTGCTAGACAAAGTGCTGTTTTTACCGGTGGGTGAGCCACCACATAAACAAGAGCGGGAGATAACGGCCGTTTCTCACCGCCTGACGATGCTCCAACACACAATTACAAACAACCCCGCCTTCGCCATCGACACCACCGACATGGAACGACCGCCCCCACACACCACCGTCACCCTGATTCCTCGTTTGCAGCGCGCGTATCCGCAAGCCACCTTTTGGCTTATCATGGGCGCAGATTCGCTTGTGAATTTACCCCATTGGGTGGAGCCAGGGCAGATCATCCAACAGTGCCGCCTGGCGGTGCTGCCCCGTCCTGGATTTGAGATTGATTGGCTGGCTCTGGAAACGGCCGTTCCCGGTGTCACTCAAGTCGTTGATATGCTGGAAGGCCCCTCGATCAACATATCGTCCACGGGCATACGTGCCTGGGCAAAACGGGGGCGTTCGCTGAATTATTTGGTGGCAACGGCCGTTTTGCCTTACATCAAGCAGCAGAAACTCTATTCTTCATCTGCCGTAGGTTGAGCGGGTTTGGGCACAAAGCGGCGCATCTGCTTGACGGAAACCTTATTGATCTTGCGACATTTGGGGCACTCAAGGGCACAATATTTCTGCCGTTTTTCATCTGCCTCAGCTACAGCTTGGCTCATAAAATCCCGCCCCACATTAAACGAGTGACGACAAAATTGACAATGGACATTCATAAATCCTGCTCCTAATGTTGATAACCTACATTCTAACCGCTCATCACACATTACGTCAACTACGCGCCATCACCCACAATGCCCGGCACCTTCATCCATTATTCTTTACCGGACAGTAGCGATTGAACAAAATAACCAATAGAAAAAATGTCGGTCACGGGTAAACTCCTAAGTCTTCGACAACCAAAACAGGAGAATACGCATCACCGACAAGAGGAACGTTTACACGAAAGTAATGCAAAAGCTCAAGAAAATGATGTCCACTGTTCCGCAAAACCAGATAATAACCATAGCCATGATGATGAATGGATTAGAGTTTATTGTTGCCTTTCACCTATTTGCGCAGCCTGCACAACTTTAGGTGTCTGGTAAAGAAATAGTCGATTAACCATCCATAAGAACATGTCTCATTCTCCTGCAAAATTAATCTGGCTGTTCTAAAATTCTGACACATGACCCATATCGATTCATCCACCCTGCGCCCCATGCTGCAAGATAGTCTGGCTAAAGGCCAAAAACCACGGCTAACCGTCACCAGCAACAGCATGGCACCGCTCTTCCGGGCAGGCGATCAGGTCATTTTAGAGGCGGCAACGCCCAACCAGCTTCATCCAGGTGACATTGTCACCATCTCTGACAACACGGGGCTGCTCACACATCGCATTTGGACAATTGAAGCAGATGGCTTTCTCACTCGCGGCGATCATTTGCTTGTTTTTGACGCCCTTTCTCCACCGGAAGCGGTGTTGGGACGTGTCGTGGGTTGCGCCACCCAAAAGCGAATCTTGTCACTGCAAACTGGCAGCGGGAAATGGCTCAATCGGCATTTGGCCGCATTAGCCCGCAAAGAATATCGTTGGTTAAGCCACGCAAAAGGGACTCCAACCGAAAATGAGCAGGTGCCATTCACTGCGAAAGCAAAGATCATTCATCGCTTCGTTTTTGCATGGGCGGTGGCAGTCACTTTTATCATCAAATTGGCGACTCGTATAAAAACCGGGGAAACGACAATTTAAGCAAGGCTGTGGGTTTCAGTGAACAGTGGACAGTGAACAATAAACTGATTACCCAAAACCACAGGGCAATCAGGACAAGTTTATGCGTGTATATCGTTGGGTTATTCTGACAATTCTGGCTGGTTTGACGGCTCTTTTGTTGGGAACGGCCGTTTCTCTCTCACACGTCAGGGCAGAAGTGGGTCACAATGAAATTAGGGACAGGTGAACCACCACATCCGACGATATAGATGTCACCCTGTCAATTGACCGCAACCCAAGCCTTTGTCCACGATGAGGTTGCATGGACAACGGACTGAGCCATCCAACCTGCAGGGTTCCTGGCCTGCTCCCCTTCACGTGATTCAATACACTTTTACAGCTTTCGGGCTTCGGCTAAAATGTTAGCTGCCCGCCCGGCTGAGATATTCAACTGCTTAGCCAGGTCTGCGGGAGAAACGGCCGTTAAAGCGGCTGTTGAGCGAATGCCTACATCCAATAACTTAGCGGCAAAGATAGGACCAATCCCCTTGACCCGTTGCAAATCCTCTGGCGCCCCGGCCACATGAGCAGACTTCGTTCTATTTTTGTCTAAAAATGGGGGCAGCTGTTCATCTTGAGGTTCAAGAGTGATGTAACTCTCCACTGATTCCGACGCCAGTTTATGTTTTAAATCTCGCAACCTTACATCGGTAGCTGCCATTCGATCCAATAATTCCAAGGCTCCATTTTCAGCAGACGTTGACTTATACCAATACCAAACAAGCAGCCCGACCAAGGTGCCAAACAGCAAACCAAAAAAGAAAGTTGACAGTCCTTTAAGTTTTTTCATTTTCACGCCTCCATGAACGTCGCATCTTATACCTATATTATGTAAATGGTGTACGAAAAAGCAAGTTTCGGAGGTGGACAGCGGGCAGCGGGTCGTCAGCCGCCAGTGAATGGGGTTGCTGGCCACCAGTACCTCACGGCAAATTTACCGTGAAATGAGAATCGGTTGCGGGAACTCACGCAGCATTTGATCGACTAAACTGCCTAAAACAATCCGCCAAAACGGCCGTCTACCAAAGCCCCCCATAATGAGCATATTACAATCGTATTGCTGAGCCGTTTCCAGAATTAAACGACCTGCATCATGGCTCACCTTAACGATAATCTCATAATTTTCAACGCCATGCCTATCCAGGTATTCACGCGCTTTCTCGCCAGTATCTACAGTCACTCGTTCATCAGAAACGACTAGGACAACCAACGAATGACCATATTTCATGGCACGATAGGCGGCTATAAACAGCCCCTCTTCAGATTTTGGGCTGCCATCATACGCCAGCAGCATTTTATCCAGATTACTATGCGCAGTGGATGGCACCGCCAATAACGGCCGTGAACAACTTTGCAGCAAGGGCGTCAGTCCAGAACGAAGCCGGGCTACAGCTTTATCGCTGGGTGGATGCGTCATGCTAAACACAACTAAATCAGCCCAAACAGAACGACGCAAAATCGCATCAGCTGGTGTGCCCCAATCCACGGCAAATTCATAGCGCACACCAGCCTCTTCACAGCGCCGGTTAAACTCATTTTTAATGGCATCAATCAAGCCACCCTGCGCCAATTGCTCTTCTGGTGTCAGTTCATCTTGCGGCCAGGCCACATACAAGCCGAGTACACGCCCTTCAGAACGTCTGGCAAGGGTTAAGGCATGTTCTAAGGTTTGCCAATGGGATTCTTCGCCCCCCAACGCCACGAGCAGATCTTTGAATATAGAGGTCGATGTAATCGATTCAAGCCGTTCTTCCCGCCAAATGCCTGGTTTAGGGCCAGGTTCTAGTTCGTGAGGAATGACGACATCGGCTAGACGATCACTGACACGAGTGATGACACTCCCCGTGCTTTCCCCTTTGTCTTCAGATAGTTTGGAAACGGCCGTTTCTGCATCCATCTGCCAGCCCAACTGTTCACCCAGTTCCCGCCGGTAATCCGCTAACAGCGCATACAAATCTGCTTCAGTTCGGCCAGGAAATTGGTGAAACAAACCGCGTTCATAAAGCAAACTGAGAACCGGCAGAAACACGTTATCATACCAACTGCCAACTGCTTCTGCATACGGAATCTCTCGCTGCTGCTCAATCCCCATAAAATAGCGATGCACATCAATTTCCTCCAGCAGCAAATAATAATAACCGGGCCAGGTCATCTTCAAATCAGCTCCTGGTCGTAAGTTATCAATATCTGTCATTTCCAGGAAATTTGCATAGCGTTCCTTCAAGATAATCTCTTTTGGATCATCATCCGCAGATAAAGGCACGCGGGTTCGCACTTCAGTCACATACGCTTCAATGGCTTCATTTCCCAACTGTCGCGCCACCGAAACACGATGATTGCCATCCTTCACAAAATAAGCATCACCAATCTGATACACTTCAATCGGCGGGACACCAACCTGGCTGACAAATGCGGCTTTGACTGTGGCCCAGCGGTATTCATCGCTATCTTGCGTCGGCATAAAATCTCGGGTGTAGTCACTGGAACGACCGACACTACCCACAATAGCATCCAAGGGGATTTCCTGAATACCTTGCTCAACAACCCCTGTCACTTTCAATTTTTTGCGCACCTCGTCATATTTCAAAAGTTCAGAAGGCTCGCCACGCAGCCTGGCAAGCGTTTGTTGTAAAGCGGCTTGACGACGTGCTCGTTCAAAATCCTTTAAGGCCGCATGGTAATCATACCTGGTTATCTCATTCATCAATTCTCTCTCTCTGGTCGTGCTATCGGCAAATCAATATTGGCTGTTTACATTCCCGCAGCATCAGATCGACCGTGCTGCCCAATACTAAATGAGGTACAGGGCGAAAACCACCCCCCCCCATGATCACCAAATCACAGTGATGGAGGGCAACTGTTTCCAACACCGCCTTCCCAATATAGCCTTCCCGTAACACAAAATTCGCGGCAATATTATATTTAGCCAGATACTCTTGAGCCAACAACATCGACTCAGCCGACGTGTACCTGGTTTCTACGGTTAAGATGGTGAGCGACACACACCAACGGACTGCCAAATATGCCGCCACAAATAAAGCCTCACTCGCTTTTGGGCTGCCATCATAAGCCAAAAGCGCATGTTTCATATTAGACCCGCGCCCCCCCGGTAAAACGAACACCGGACGTGGGCTGCGTTGTATCAACATGTTACATCCCGAGCCCAGGCGGCGCAACGGCGTCTTGGCTGGTGGATACATCAAGTTAACCATGACCAAATCTGCCCAGGCTGCCCGTTCAGTGATAGTGCGTGCGACTTTGCCAGTCGTCACAACCAACTCACCCTGAACACCAGCATTTTCACATCGCTTGTCGAAAACATGCTTGATCTGGCTTGCCACCACGCCCTCTTTTTGGGCAGTCTCGGTTACGATATGCAGCCCCATGAGCCGACCTTGTTCACGGCGCGCAACAGCTAATGCCGCTTGAACCATCAGCCAATCTTCAGGAATACCCCGTATAGGCACCAATATCTTGGCAAATAATCGGTCATAATGACGAACTGCCAACATACGCCGCCGCCATTCACCTGTCTGCGGCCCATCTTCCAGGCTTAAGGGGGTCAAGGCCCCTCTTAAGCGAACACCTACCCCTGCCCCTCGCCATGTTTGGCTGCGTTTAACCAGATCGGTAACGGCCGTTTCCGTATCCAACGACCAGCCCAACGCATCTTCCAACTGTGCCCGCCGCTCAGACAGCAGCACATACATATCCGCTTCTGTGCGCTCAGGAAAATTGTGCAAAATCCCCTGTTCCCGGATAATGCGGATTACTGGCAGGTACACATCGTCATACCAGGCGGTAACAGCTTGAACATCGGGCACTGGTGCGCCCTGCCGTTCCGCCATACTGGCCTGGTGTGCTTCGATTTGCTCCCGCAGATTGCGATAATGTCCGGCAAAGGTCATGCTCAAGTTGGCACCATCACGTAACGTATCCAGATTCGTCTTCTCAAGAAATTCCAGGTAGCGCTCTTTGCAAATCAACTCGTCAGGATCAGCGTGATCGGTAAGCGGAACCCGGCTCACTACTTCGGTGACATAAGCCGCGATAGTCTTGCTGCCCAACTGCCGCGCCACAGAGACACGATGGTTGCCATCATTAACAAAGTAAGCATCACCCACTTTATACACATCAATGGGGGGCATACCAACCATATCATTAACGGCCGTTTTCACCCCAACCCAGCGCGTTTCAGCCTGATCATTTTTCGGCATAAAGCTGCGCGTAAAATCCTTGTAACGTCCGACACTGCCCACAATGGCATCCAAGGCAATCTCCTGCACCCCTAAATCCATAGAGTCAGACACCTTTAAGCGCGCGCACACCTCGTTATAAGCCAACAAATCAGCCGATTTACCAGTGATACGCGCCATCAACTGCTGCATCGACGCCTCACGCCGCGCTCGTTTAAAATCACGCACAGCCACTTGATGTCTCAAAGTTTCAGGATCAGCAACCACGTTTGTTCCTCGATAACCTGACCAAAGACAAAGGATACACGACCAACAGAAAGCACCCTTCAGCAGTCATCATAGGTCATTGGTCAGATGCCGCAAAAATTTTTTAACGTCCAAATTATAACATTTTCAGTTGACCATGGATCATATGTTGCACTTTCCGCTCAGAAAAGTAGCCTAACCACGCTTGGAGCAGACGGACGAGATCAGAGCTTTTTCAACTATGTGGTGAATCCAAACATACACTCTCAACCCGCCCAGCACTCAAGCCAGCGTTAGCCTGACACTTCCCTCAACAACCTAAAGACAAACATTACTTCCACAGGTTTGCTTCACATTTGCTCCAGATTCAGCATCTAAACTGACAACAAATTAAGAGATAAACATCTGAAACAGTTCATACAAAATACTGATGACAATGCGCCTCTCAAACTATTATTCTGGAGCAAAAAATGAAAAAAATTCTTCTTATCCTACTTGTGTGTGCGTTTGCACTTGGGTTGATCGCCTTCCTCTTGGCGCGAGGTGGTAAAAACACCGCCGGCGCACAGGGCTGTCCCAGTGGTTTTGACAAATCGTCCGTTATCTTCAACGCTCTCACCATCTGCGCCACCCCCGACGTGTCGCAAGAGAAATTAACCCACGCCGCTAACGTCGCGGCCGAATGGCTCGACAACGATGGCGATGGCATCGCCGACGAACCCCGTCTCATCGAAACGCTCATGGCCAACAATCCCGTCGTTATGATGACTGGCGAGCGCGGGAACCTGCTTCAGCAGGGGGCAACAATGACTCAGTTTGGCGACCGTATCCTGCAAGATTTGAGCGCAGCCGAAACAAACCCTGGCGGCAATGAACGAGACGCTTCGCAAGAGGAAATTCACCATATCATCATGAATGCGGGTTGGATTCAGCTTTTCCCCGACATCTTTAGCGATCAGGCGAGCCAAAACAGCAAGCTCTATCAGGCGTGGCAACTGGCCAACACCAACCAACTTTACGTCTACAACGACCCAACTTGCAACGATAGCTGCAAAGTGACTGAGTTTGTCTATCTGGCAACGGCCGCTTATTTTGGTGACGTGCGCGATTTGCAAACGGACGAAATCCGCCTCTATACTCGTGACGAGCTGCAGCAATCAATTCCGGCTGTCGTAGAGATTTTTGAATCGGCCGATTACAACTACCCCACCAACCATTGGCCAACCGGCAGCTACAACTTCTCAGAAAACGTGACGTTCCACAACGTACAATAAGCATCCACAATAGACTAGTTGATTTTTCTTGGCTATAAATCTCCTTGTTCCCCGGGCTGGTCGCCCGTGCCCGTGCCGACAGGATAAGAGCATGATTGATATTCAGAGTAGGGTCAAGGCAGACCTTGACCCTACCAAAAATAAGGGTTAAATTGATGAAAAAGATAACGATTTTTGCACAGGCAAAGGCTCCCTATAATAATAGAGGCGAGCGCATCGTTCGCCATGCAGACAACAGCATCTTTCTCGGCAGCGGCAACCAGACAATACTCAACATACAGCAAACAGGCGACAGATATGCCGCAACATTCAACGTGACGCTTGATTTATCATAACCATCCATGACCCACAAAATCCTTGTCGTCGATGACGACCCAACCATTCGCCAAGTAATACGCGGCTATCTGGAGCAAAATGGGTTCACCGTTTTGCTGGCAGCCGATGGCAATACGGCGTTACACATGCTGCGTGCCGAATCCCCCGACCTGCTAGTACTCGACCTGATGCTGCCCGACAAAGACGGCTGGGAGATTACCCGCACCATCCGTGCCGACCGACGGTTAGCCGCGCTGCCGATTATCATGCTCACGGCGCGGATTGATGACATGGACAAAGTAATCGGTCTTGAGCTAGGGGCAGACGACTACGTGACAAAGCCATTCAACGGACGCGAAGTGGTGGCGCGAGTGCGGGCACTTTTGCGGCGGCGCGAATTAGATCAGCCGCAGCGCACCATTCTGCAAGTAGGTACAGTTGAACTCGACACCGCCAGCCGCACCCTGCGCGTCGATGGCAAAGTTGTGGACATCACGGGGACAGAATACAACATCCTGCACGCCCTAATGGAAAACGCCAACTACACCTTCACCCGTGAAGAACTGCTGGAGCGCGGCATGGGGTATGGGTATGAGGGGATGGGACGCGCACTCGATACACACATCAAAAATTTGCGCCGCAAGCTGGGCAATCCCGCATGGATCGAGACAATGTATGGGGTTGGCTACCGTTTTGTGGAGGCAGCATGAATCGTTTTTGGGTGCGTCTGAGCGGAGCATTTGTCGGCGTTACGGCACTGACAGTGCTGTTTGTATTCAGCCTCTTTTTTGCCTTGAGCTTGGGAGAATCTGACACGTCTAAGTTGGTAATGGAATATGAGTACCACTATGCTGATACAACGAGACCCGTCATTGAGGCACTCGTTGTGGATGGATATAACGATGCGGAGATTATCGCGCTTTTGGGGGATGGCAGACGGCTAGAGCGGCTGCTGGCGGAAGTGCGAGTGGATGGATTTGCACCGGGAGTGGACGTGACGGAGTGGGGTTTCGGCCACATTGCCACCGACTACATCCGCGAACTGCTCACCTTTGATTCATTTATCGTCCTCAGCATCGGCTCAATGTTTGGCATCATCGCCAGCGTATTGATCAGCCGCCAGCTTGTGCAGCCGCTGGCACAGTTGACGCAGGCAAGCCAAGCACTTGGTGCCGACCTCAGCCAGCGTGTAGCAGTCAACGGCAGTGACGAAATCAACAAATTGGCAGCCACATTTAACAAAATGGCAGGGCAGCTCGAACAAAACGAAACGGTGCGCCAAAATATGCTCGCCGACATCTCGCACGAACTGCGCACGCCGTTGGCTGGGCTGGAAGGGACGCTGCGCGGCACGCTCGATGGCGTGTTTGCGCTTGACCAGCAGCAGATCAGCAACCTGTACGGGCAAACGCGTCATCTTTCACGACTGGTCGATGATTTGCATCTGCTGGCTCGCGCTGATGCCCACCGCCTCACGCTAGACAAAACAGAGATCAACCTTGCCACTATGCTGCACAGTTTGGCAGATGTTTTTCGCGTGTTAGCAGACGAGGCAGCCATCACGCTGCGGCAGGAAATTGAGACAGTTGCGCCTATTGATGTGGACGAGGGACGACTGCGGCAGGTGGTGTCGAACCTGCTCAACAACGCGCTGCGCCATACGCCTGCTGGTGGCACTATCACGCTGTCACTGCAACAAGCGTCCGATTCGGTTATCATTAGCGTGCAGGACACAGGAGAAGGGATTGCCGCCGATAAGTTGCCGCACATCTTCAACCGCTTCTATCGAGCCGACCCATCGCGCAGTCGGGATCGGGGTGGCTCAGGGCTGGGGTTGGCGATTGCAAAGGCACTGGTGGAGGCGCACGGAGGGGAAATATCTGCCAAAAGTGACGGTCTCGGCAAAGGGTCAACGTTTGCCATACAATTGCATCAGCAAAGCTAACATAGCTTTCCGCAGAAAATCTAACACCTAAATTAGACAGTGCTTTTCATTTAAGAAAAGAAGCCCGTTTTCCGATTCCGCTTTTTAACAACATCAACCAAGCGCTGACTTTTTTCTTGCATGGGCTCATCACCTATACTGGCATAGAGAACCTGGGCAATCTGCGCACTTTCCAACACCTTATCCCACTTTCCTTGCCGATATGCGATTAACGCCACATGATAATGGGCTCTAGCCAAAGCTTTCTTTTTCCGGCTTTTTTGCGCCAATCTCACTGATTTATCACCCGAGCGAGAGGCTTGCCACTGTTTACCCATCTGCTCGTAAGCTATGCTCAAATTGCCATGCGTCCAAGATTCACCAACTAAATCGTTATTATCTTGAGCAATATCTAACGCCTTTTTATATAAGTCAATGGCATTTTTGACGTTATGTCCATCCCGGGACACATTGCCCATCTGATTTAAACCATCAACAACGGCTTCCTGGTTTCCTGCCCTATCCATCAGGGACACATATTCCTCAAATGAATGATAGGCTGGAACCAATTGCTTGATTTTCCGGTAACGTTCACCTAACACATAAAGCATATCGGCTACCCCCAGCCAATCCTTTTGTTTACGTGAAATTTCTAAATATTTCTCAAAATAGTCAATCGCCCTGGTGGGATCCCCCCATAGCTCATAAGATTCCCCAATGCCCACCAAAGCTTTCTTGCCAGCGTCCCTGTCCCCTAAATCACGGGAGATTGATAGCTGTCGCTTGTAAAAACTGGCAGCCTGCATTGAATCTCCAATTACCATGTAGACATCACCAAGTTTACCCAACAGCTCCATCTCGCTTGCCTGCGTACTAATTTGCTTGGCTACCGCCAGAGCCTCCCGATAGTATGTTTCTGCCAGGGACAACTCGTTTGATTGAAAATGTAAATCACCTAATCGACCCAGATTGTGAACTTCACGAATGCCGTTATTGCTTTCCCGGGCAATTTTTAAAGCGAGTTTATACAATTCAATAGCCCGATCTGTTTGTGCCATTGATAAATACAAATCGCCTAAATCGCTAAAGGATTCTCCTTCTCCTATGCGATCACCTAATTGGCGAGATTGCTCTAAACTCTGCTTAAATAAAGCTAATGCCTCTTGTGTATTGCCGCCATCCAAATAGATGCGGCCCATGTGGCTAAGCACACTTTTAATGCGCACCTGATCGCCAATATCTGTGGCCACGGCAAGGGTTTGCTTGTTCAGGTCAACAGCTTTATCAACCTGACCTAATTGATGATAGCTCAAGGCCATGCTATCCAAGGCGGCCGCTTCTTTATAGCGATCTGCTAGTTCCTTGGCGATGGCTAGTTGCTGTTCATGAAAGCGGACGGCGCGACGCGGGTCTTTTAAGGAGCGATAGGCTTGACCCAGTTCTCCCAAGGCATGTCCCTGCTCGGCTCTATTCCCTGTTTCATGGGCAATGGTCAGTTGTTCTTCATGGAACTCGACGGCGCGTTTGCCATATCCCATCGCGCGATATACTTGCCCTAAATTCCCCAATCCGGCACATTCTAATTTCAATGATTTTTCATTGCGGGCAATAATGACAGCTTGCTCAAAATACATGACTGCCACATCCAGTTTGCCAATATCCAGGTAAGACAGCCCCATGCTGTTATAGGATTCGCCCAAAGCGATTCTATCTTCTGAAGTTATGTCTCCGGCAACTCTCTCTGTGGGAACATCTTTGGAAATAACATGTTTGTACACTTCGACGAGCGCTTTTTCCATGGTGCGCCAATCACGGAAACGCTGGTCGGGATTGACCATGAGACAGTTCAGCAGGAAACGAATGACTTCTTTGGGCAGCAGGGATGGCGGTGGTTTTATGGCACCAGATAGGTGAATATCTTGAATTTCCTGCCGGGTTTCCCCATCTGCGGCAAAACGGCCGCTCACCATCTCATACAAAATACAGCCTAAGGCATACATGTCGGTACGAGCGTCTAATGGTTGATGCTGCCATTGCTCTGGTGCCATGTATAAGGGGGTCCCCACCACGCCGCGAGTGACTTGCGTGCGTGTTGAATGCTCCCGACCAGGAGGAAAGGTGACGAGATCTGCGCCCATGCCTGTTAAGGTGCCCGCCAGGCCAAAGTCTGTGACCCGAGCCACGCCATCATGACCGATCAGCACATTTTCAGGTTTGAGATCGCGGTGGACAAGCCCCGCAATTTTGCTGGTGGCGTATTTCATGCCACGAATGATGTGGAGTGTGAAAAGTAATGCTTGTTTTAAAGGCAAGGGGCGTCCACGACGCATCCATGACCGCAGTGCCGGGCTGTTTTTCCCTTCTGGCTGCACGATCCATTCAAGCACTAAGTAAACTTCACGCCCATCTCCAATTCGCTCTACTCGATTGGCTCTTACGATATTGGGATGGCTGCCAAGTTCTACCCACATGGTGCCTTCACGCAAGAATAAATCTCGAGCCATGCGGTGAGATAGGTATTCAGGTTTGAATGTTTTAAGGGCAACTAATTCGTTTGTGGGGATGTCCAGGCACAAGTAGACTAACCCCATGCCACCAACCAATTTGTGTATAACCTCATACCGCTCTGCCAGAATGGGTTTCTGTGAGAAGGTTTCTGGTTCTATAGAAATGCCGGGCTTCTCCGACGGTCGGTCAAGTAAGTCTGTCATGGTAGCGATCTTATTATAGGCAATTGGCACCACCTACACAAAATAGTGGAAATGGGTTTAGGCGTGGAGCCAGTTTTGGAGTTGATCTATCACGGCCGTTTTTATACCCGCTGCTCCTAAATCAAACCAGGTGATACGGGGGTCGTCTTGCCGAAACCAGGTGTTTTGCTGCCGGGCAAACCGATGCGTCTCAAATTTGATGCGTTCTACCGCTTCCGCTAACGTCATCTCGCCCTCTAAATAGGCCCATAACTGCCGATAACCCAAACCACTCATCGCTGGCCAAGAACGGCGGCAGCCTGCCTGCCGCAACGATTCCAATTCGGCCAACAAACCATCTGCCATCATCTGGTCTACCCGTTGATCGATGCGCTGATACAACACCTCCCGCTCTCGAATCAGCCCCAGCATAAAAATGTCATAAGGAGGCGGTGTTTTTCGTTGCAAATGGGAAATTGGGTGGCCAGAAACCAATGTGACTTCCAAGGCGCGAATGACCCGGCGCACGTTACGGGGATCGATTCTGGCCGCTGCATCGGGGTCTAAATGCTGTAACCAACGGGCTAACTCGGAACCATCCAGGGTTGCTAAAATGTGCCGTAAATCATGATGCGGTGGCACTTCGGGAATGCCCCACCCTTCTACGACGGCTTTCACATATTGGCCTGTCCCCCCAACCAGAATGGGTAAACGGCCGTTCTGCACCACAGTGGCTATCGTTTGGTAGGCTAACCTTTGATACGCGCCCAACGTCAACGTTTCATCTGGATCGCAAATGTCGATCAGGTGGTGGGGCACCAATGATTGTTCAGCCAAGGAGGGTTTAGCTGTGCCGATGTCCATGCCGCGGTAAAAGAGGCGGGAATCGGCTGAAATGATTTCACCATGAAACTGGTCTGCAATTTGTAGGGAAAGGGCTGTTTTGCCAACGGCCGTTGGCCCCAAAATCACGAGCAGTTTATCTGCTGCCTTGTTCATCGCCGCTTACCACCCTAAAACCACATTGGGAATATGTTCGCAGCGGATGAGTTTGCCCTTTTTATCCAACTCCACTGCGACCAGATCAATGCGCCAATCAACATCCAAATCATGTTCAGCCACATAAATTTGAGCCAATGTCAACAGCTTCTTCTGCTTCGCTGGTGTCAGCGCCTCCTCCGGCGTCCCCATCTCTTGTCCTCGCCGGGCTTTCACTTCGATAAATACAAGTTCATCAAGCGCAGCTTGCGCGATCAGGTCTACCTCACCTTGAGAACAGCGCCAATTACGGGCAACAATTTTGTATCCCTTGGCCTCTAAATGGTGGGCAGCGACAGACTCTCCCCAAGCACCTAAACGCTTACGATGGCTACTCATTGCCCTCCAATTCACGAACGGATGATTCCTCTTCTTCGTTTGTATTGGCAAACCATTTCAAGTTTAAAGGAGCTATCCCTCCTTTTTCACTGCGAATCAAAGCTGAAAGCTGGTCTAACAAAGGCAGCCATTTTTCTTGCTGACGCAGCCAGCGACCGTGCCGTTTCTCTCGTGATAAATCGGGGCGCGTTCCTTGTAATTGTTGATACAAAGCCAGGGTACGCTGCACTGTGTTTTTGATGTCATATTTCAGACTGGCAACTTTAGCACTCTCACTCATTTGCTGCCGTTGTGTTTCATCCAAAGCTAAACCAACCATGGCTGCTGCCAATCCGTCATGGGGGTCTTGTACCAAGAAACCGGATTCTCCTGGCACAACAGAATCGATAATTCCGGGAGAGGCAGGTGCCGCCACCGGCAAACCGATTGCCATGGCTTCTATCACGGTTAAGGGATGCACTTCTGTGGTTGAGGCTGTCACAAACATATCAGCAGCAGCCAGGTAATTCGGAACCTCTTCATATTTCAAGGCACCCCAAAAGTGGACAAATTCGGAAATATGCAAACATTCAGCATAGTGGCGTAATGCTTGTTCTAAGGCACCACGCCCCCCCAAACCTAGATGCAGATTGGGCACAATATCGTGGGCCACAGCCAGTTGGTCTAACAGGGTAAACAGGTTTTTCTCGGGTGCTATCCGACCAATATACACCGCCAAAACGGCCGTTTCTGGAATCCCCAGCTCTGTTTTAGTTTTGGGCGCGGGTGGGTTTTGGAAAGGAACCAGGTCTACCCCATTTTCGATGACCTTTATGGGACGACGCACGCCAAAATCCAACATAACCTGGCGCACACTTTCAGAGGGAGTGATCACCACATCAGCAAAATCAGAAAACTCCGGCCAAATCTGGCGCATCAGGGCGTCTGCTGCTGGCTGCGGAATCGATGCCTTGCTGTTGACATATAAATCATAACGGGTGTGGTTAGTGTAAACGATAGGGCAGTTGGCATAGCGATGAGCTAATTCCACGCTCATAATAAGATGGTGACAATGCAAAATTTCCATCTGATACATGAGCTTCTGAGCCTCCCGGCTGTAACGCAAGCTCATGTAATAACCTTCTTTAAAAGGGATCGCTGGAGAGCGGATGACATTCTCCTCTTCCCCCGCCGGATCAGGCTGCCCTAATGTAAATACATAGACCTCGTGCCCCCATGATTCCAACTCTTTTTTATACATGGAAATCATGTGAGTGACCCCATTGACAACAGGTTTATAACAAGATGTCACCATGCCAATTTTCATCTGTCTATTCTACAGCTAACGTCACGCCCTCCATATTACGCCTGAGTCAGGTGAACTGAATGAGCCAACAACCAGCGATGCAAATGAGACAATCCCAGCATACAAGCCCACTGGTTAATATTCTCTGGATATCCGCCAAATGAACGCTGTGTCACAGATACACCCTGTTCTGACGATAAAAAGGAGCTGATCTGCACCCCACCAGAGTTGATTTGATTATGCAAAAATAAACTCAAATTCACCTTTTGTTTTAAGCGCAGCTGTTCCGTTGCCTGACGGCTCCATGCGGTGAAATCCTCTTGAGACTCAAAGGGAGAGATGTTCAGGTATTCTGCAAACGTTTCGATTTGATCGAAAGGAAAGGCCTCCACCACAGCCCCATAATCCAACACTTGAGCCATGGCTCTCGATAAGAAACGGCTGGTGTTACATTCAACAATGGCCAGACGATACCCACTTTTCCGCAGCATGTTGAGAATAACCGCCTCCAAACGATCACTGCCTTCTCCATAAACGTGATCCCCCAAACGACTGCGCACTTGCTGATTTAGAGCAGTTAATTGTGATTCAATGTCTTGCTCATTGTCACCTTCTACAGACAATCGAATATTGGTTTGCCCTGCATAAGAGTCAAAAGAAATGGTGTGATTCAATTCCTTCGCAATGTCGGAGAGCATCTGACGAATGCTGCTCTCCATCAACCCCACTGTGCGCAATAAAACCCAGCCGGATTTCAATTGTTGCTGACACTGAAGATAAGGGAAAACGGCCGTTTCCAACACATAGGCCATTTCGCGCCGGTTACTGGGCAAACAGAACAGCAAGCTGCCATTGCTTTCAATATAAAACGCATTGGATTGCACCGGGCAGATGTCTATTTGAGTAGCGCCAATCACAACATTTTTGTCGGGATCAAACGTTAATCCTGTTGCAGCTGCCGCGGCGGCCCTCGTGAAATCGTTAACGGCCGTTCCCAAACCACCAATAGCAAACACCACATCAGCCCGATCTAAAGCCACCAACAACGCTTCCGTAATCCGTTCCAGATTATCGCCAACCGTCACTTTATAAATGAGTTCTGCATCAATCGTCTGCAAACTGCGGGAAATATACGCAGAGTTCGTATCGAGTACATCACTCATGAGCAGTTCAGCACCAATGCTTACGACTTCGACCTTCATCACTGCCATTCCAACATCACATATCCGTCAAAAAAAACGGCTGGTATCACCCAACCGGCACAGACAAATATAGATTAAACAGACCTCTTCATCACGACTCAACCTGACACTTTTTTAGATTGGGATAACATCAATTGCAATTGCCGAATGGTCAAGTCTGAACTCCGAATCTTAAAAGCAAGATCTCCTGCCAAATTCTTCATCAGCTTGTACCCCAATTCTGGATATGTATCACACAATAACATCAGATGGTCATGAGGGATTTCCAACAGATAAGTATTATCTTCACTCGCCTTCACAGTGGCCAGGCGCAAGCCTTCATCAACAAAAGCCATTTCACCAGTGATCTGCCCTTGCCCTAACTCCACCAGCACCACAGAAGCGGCACCTTGTTGCTCCACATCGCCCGCCAAATCAGGATTCATCACAATTTCCACCCCTCCACGACCAATCACAAAAAGTGCCTTAGACCCGTCGTGTGCTGGCACCACCACCTCACCTTTTTGATAGGTGTTTGGTTTGCAAATGGCAGCAACCATCTCTAATTGCTTTTGACCAAAACCATGAAATATCTCTATGACAGACAGAATTGCTACTATATTGGGCTGCATAACTTCCTCATTCTAAGCCACGCCAATCATACATCAAAATTCTAGCATAATCGAGCTGATTCATCCACGACAAGAGGGTCACAATCCTAAACAGATAGGCAAAAAAGGGCTTCCCCACAAATGCTCGCCTACCGGCAATAAAAGGAACGGCACCATTCACATTGATCCAGGTTAATCCATTGCCGTTCTTTAATTTAATCGTCAAAAACCAGAGGAATGGCTCCCAATTGATCTTCAACTACTTTGTTGTTTATAAGCGTTGGCTCCCACAGACAGAACACCATGTTTTTGAGGCTTTTGGGAAACAGTATATTCCTTCGAGAGCATGCCATAACGCGGCCCCCCAGCTACTAAGGAGGTAATGGATATTTTGGCTTGAGCAGGTAAATGGCTGCGAGCATATTGGTAAATTGCATTGACATCCACTTTAACCGGATCCAGCAGCAAGCCAAGCACACTGCCACAATGTGTTCGACATATTCCCAAAGCAGACACAGATTTGGCAAATTTTAATGTTTTATCCAGAAAAGGGTTAAACACTATCTTTTGTTGAGCTGTCGCGCTCAACGTGGACGCTCTACCGACCATTTCCCAATCTCTGAAAAGTAGACCTTGTTTCAAAAAAGCAAAAGCGATTTGATGGGTGGGAGCCAACTCTTTTAAGGTGTTTTGGTAATCTTGTTTGTGGTATTTGATTGGATCCACAACCTTGCCCGGGTCAATGACGATGACGATTAACGGCGGGGTTTCGGGAAACGATTCGATTAAATGACCATTGATAGGGTCAAACATCGCTAAACCAGAAAACAAGGTGCTGTCAGTTGACTCGATTTGGGTGGCAAGAAGCGAAGCCTGGTTTGGCGGTAACGGCCGTTCACAAGCCTGAGCCAAGGCATACAAAACAGCACCAATATCAGCCGTACTAGAGCCATATCCACGACTCCTGGGAATCGCCGTATCAATGGAAAAACGGCCGTGACTTTGTTCACGACCCAACCAAGCCAGGCCAGCTAATAAAGCCTGGTTCGCTTTCAAAAATTGAGGCTGCTGTTGCGCGCGCAGTTTAGCCCGAGAAACTGTAACCGTAGCCGTACTATACTGATCAATAGGGCAAGACACCAAACAAGGCCGTCCTTGCCAGGTTCCCTGCACAAGTTCGCCACACGCTGCCGGAATAGCAGCAACGGCCGTTTTCTGGATGCTGTTTATCGTATTCATGATTAATTTGAATGCGCCCTCAAAACAAAAAACCCCTGTTATTTGACAGGGGTAAGATCACCTTGGCTCCAAGGGTCACATATCCACCTCTCTATCCTCGAAGAAAATGGTTACATAAATCAGGCGGGCGACCTGGCTTTCAGCAGTATTTTCTCCTGCCGACTACAGTTGCGGGACAGCGCCGGACTGCAAAAAAATTGTTACCGGCTTCGCCTTTCAGCCTTCCCATCCGGGGGTGTAGGCACCTTGATTTATCAAATTGGTTTATAAAGTACAACTGGGTGATAAATTATCACCCACTTCATCACAACTGATGTTTGTCATCAATTTTATGACGGTTCCACTCTGGGGCCATACCCTACTTCCGCCAACGAATCTGTGATTTCATCCAAAATCAAGGGATCATCAATCGTCGCTGGCATCTTCCACTCTTGTTGATCCGCAATGCGCTTCATCGTACCGCGTAGCACTTTGCCAGAGCGCGTTTTGGGCAGTCGTTCAACGACAACCGCCTTCTTGAAAGCAGCGACCGGTCCAATCTCCCTCCGCACCATTTGCACCACTTCCTGCGTAATCTCATCGTGATCCCGATCCACGCCTGCTTTAAGAACAAGCAGCCCCAACGGCAAAGCGCCCTTCAAGTCATCGTTCACACCAATAACAGCACATTCAGCAACATCTGGATGCGCAGAAATAACCCCTTCTATGCCCCCAGTCGATAAGCGGTGCCCAGCCACATTGATAATATCGTCAGTGCGACTCATGATAAAAATATATCCATCGGCATCCTTATACCCTGCATCAGCCGTTAGATAATACCCTCGATAAGCCTGCAAATAAGATTGCTCAAAGCCCAAATCATTCTGCCATAACGTGGGTAGCGTGCCTGGAGGCAGCGGCAATTTCACCACAATATCACCAATTTCATCTGGTGCGGCTTCTTCATTATTGAGATTGAGGATCTGCACATCATAACCAGGAACTGGTTTACTGGCAGAGCCAAGTTTGACCGGTAAACGTTCAATTCCCAACGGATTTGCAACCATAGGCCAGCCCGTTTCCGTCTGCCACCAATGGTCGATAACCGGCACATTGAGCAAATCTTCAGCCCATTTCAAGGTATCAGGATCGCAACGTTCACCTGCCAGGAATAACGCCTTGAAACAACTGAGATCATAGTTTTCTTTATAGGTGCCATGGGGGTCTTCCCGTTTGATAGCCCGGAAGGCAGTGGGAGCCGTAAACAAGGTTTTAACACCGTGATCAGAAATGACCCGCCAAAAGGCACCAGGGTCTGGCGTGCCGATAGGTTTGCCCTCATACAAAATAGTCGTACAACCATGAAACAGGGGACCATAAACGATATAGGAGTGACCCACCACCCAGCCTACATCTGATGCCGCCCAATAAACGTCACCAGGATCGGCGTCGTAAATATTTTTCATGCTCCATTTAAGCGCCACTAAATGACCGCCATTGTCGCGCACCACACCTTTGGGAACCCCAGTCGTGCCCGAGGTGTAGAGGATGTACAGGGGATCCGTAGCCGCCACCGGGACACAAGCAACAGGATCAGCTTTGGCAACGGCCGTTTTCCAATCCAAATCTCGCCCCAATACCAAACTCACCGTCAACTGCGGCCGCTGCAAAATGAGGCATTTCTCCGGTTTTGAGTCCGCAATCTCAATCGCCTGATCTAACAGAGGTTTATACTCTACGATTCGGGTTGGTTCAATGCCACAAGATGCCGACAAAATCGCCTTTGGCTTGGCGTCATCAATACGGGTTGCCAGCTCATTGGCCGCAAAGCCCCCAAACACCACCGAATGGATCGCGCCGATCCGGGCACAAGCCAGCATGGCCATCGCCGCCTCAGGCACCATCGGCATATAAATGATAACCCGATCCCCTTTGCCCACCCCCATGTTGACCAATACCCCCGCCAGCCTGGCGACCTCATCTCTGAGTTCCTGGTAGGTAAATTCTTGCACCGAGTTTGTCACAGGGCTGTCATAGATAAGCGCTAACTGGTCAGAACGGCCGTTTTCCACATGAAGATCCAGCGCGTTGTAGCAACTATTCACCTCTGCACCAACAAACCAACGATACAATGGCGCCCGGGAATCATCTAAAACCTTGTCCCAGCTCTTGTACCAATGAACATCCTGGGCTGCTTCAGCCCAAAATGCTTCTGGATCAGCCTTCCAATTCATATAAACAGTTTCATAGGTGTGTGCAGTCATCAAAAACTCCTTTATAGGGTTTCGTAGGTGGGCATTGAGGCGACCAAAGCTCAATGGCAAATGACAAACTTTGATCCCCGATCATTCATCTTTCATCAACACTCATTCTACTCACAAAAAAAACATCAGATCAACCGTATAAATAGAGCTGCCCTGGATATACGTCCAGTCATACCCAGGGCAAACGGCTGCTTTCTAGGATAAATACCCAAGAAAAAACTATCTGCCAAATTACACTATGTGCGCCTCCATAAACAAGTCGCGGAATTGCATCGTTAGTTTCAAAGAACAGTTAAAGAAACGACTTCGTCGTATTATTTAATTTCCTTTGCGCTGCCGTCCTTCAGCATCAGCAGCCTTCAGAGCCGCAAAAACCATCTCTGGTGTCACCGGAATCGGTTCATTGTAAATCGTTTCCCCTTCCGCACATGCTTGTTTGGCCACGACCATCAAATCCTCATCCGAAACATTCTCCAAACCAATTTCAGCTAACGTGGTAGGCAAACCAACTTCTTCACAGAACGTATACACTTCATCAATCAAATCGGCTGGCTTGTCAGTTAAGAACAACGAAGAGACCACCCCGATAGCCACTTTTTCCCCGTGCCAATAATGGTGAGTATCTGCCAGAGCCGTCAACCCATTATGAATGGCATGGCAAGCAGCCAAGCCCCCACTTTCAAAGCCCAAACCACTCAACAACGTATTCGCCTCAATCACTCGTTCCAAAGCAGGCGTCACCACCTTGGCTTCACATGACGCTTTCGCCACTGCACCATATTCCAAAATGGTCTCATAGCAAAAACGAGCCAAATTGCGGGCAGTCATGGAGCCAACATCGCCAGTCATATTGCCACCATAGCTGCGTTCGCAAGCATCAGCTTCAAACCAGGTAGAGAGTGCGTCACCAATACCCGCAACCAAGAAGCGTACTGGCGCCTCCGCAACAATACGAGAGTCAACCAACACAACATCAGGATTCTTGGGCAGAATAAGGTAACGTTTAAAGACACCTTCTGGCGTGTAAATGACAGAAAGCGCACTGGTGGGAGCATCTGTAGAGGCAATAGTGGGCACAATAATGACAGGCAGCCCCAGCGCATGCGCCGTGCCTTTAGCTGTATCTAATGCCTTCCCGCCACCAATGCCAACAACCACTTTCGCATCAGCTTCTTTCACCATTTTAGACAGACGTCCGATTTCTTCATCAGAACATTCTCTGTTAAACGATTCAACAACAATTTTGACCTCCGCTTCCACATCACTCTGAAAACGAGGTAACAATTCTTCATTTACAAATGGATCTACAATCAGAAAAGCAGTATCGCCAAAACGAGCCGCTTCTTTTCCTAAACGTTTGGTCGCTTCATATCCTTGAATATAGCGTCCAGGGAATATAGTTGTGCTAATCATTTTTATCTCCTAAAAACTTTAAACTGATAAAGACTGACGATGAAATAAAATGCAGAATTGCATCGTCAGTTTCAAAGAACGGTAAGGGCACGACTTCGTCGTATGATTTAATTTCCGTTCCTCAGCAAGCATCTAGCAAAGCTTGCTCAAAACAACGAATAAAACACAGATTAACATAGATTATCACAGATTACAATGCCCCTAGCTACGTCATCTATGTTGCGCTGTGAGCCTACTGAAAAAAAGGGTCACAAAGGCCAAAATGGGATGCTTTGCCAGCGAACTGGTAACGATATCCAGGCTCTTGGACAACCCAGATTTTTTTCTTTTATCTTGGTAAAGTGCTATCAGGTTTTTAGCTAAGAAACAACAACCACAGTTACAGTAATTTTTCAATCAAATCTTTGTGGGGCGAGGAAATCACTTCAAATGAGTCAATCACACCCTCGTCTCTGAGCCGTTCCGCAGCGGTGTTCACAGCACTGCGCACGGCACTCACTTCTCCAGTAAATACCGTAAAAGCCTTACCCCCCATGGCAAACGGCAAACGAATTTCAATTAAATCAACTGGAGCCGCTTTCACGGCCAGGTCAGCCGCGACGATGGAGGCCGCCAGAGTGAAAGTCTCAATGACACCAATCGCTTTTACCTTTTCAATCTCGGTTGTAGCTGTCAATGCCGGGAAAACGCTGGGGTGGACGTTGGATAGGATGAAATGGTCTACCACTACCTCTGGCGCCACTTCTTGCCCAATGGTCACAGCACTCTTAACATGACTAACGGTACCTGCCACTAAGATGATATATTTGCCTGGGCAAACCACGTGAGCCCGGAGCAGTTCCACGTCGGCGGCTTTCAGGATAACATCGGTGGTCTTCATCCCCCGGGCGATGCTGCGCAGTTCGATTAAACCGATAGCTCGTTTTACGGATGTAGGTCTTTGGATTACGGTTTGTGGCATCATATCAATTCGCCTCAATAATTATTTCCTGATCAGTTATTGTTTGCACGGTGCCGTCGATGCTGGCATGGATAGGCGCCCCTAATGCCCCTTCTGGAATCTTGCCTACCATGTCACCGACTTTGACTTTATCGCCCACGGCGACAATGGGTTGAGCAGGCGCACCAATGTGTTGGCTGAGTTTGAGGGTGACGCGGGCAGGTTGGGGATTAACGGCCGTTAACGGAGCCAACACATCATACTTAATCAAGCCCAGTCGGTTGACCAGCCTCGTCATCGGCACCCGCCGGTAATCTCGGTACGGATTTGCTTCCGTCTGCCGGTGATACGGATTCTTCAAGCCCGCTTTCACCAGATCCCGCTTAATTTGCAAAGCCACATCTCCAGGCAGCAAATGCACCGGACAGGCATAATTACAGGTGCGGCACTCGCAGCAGAGCATAGCTCCTGCCATTTGCGCATCTGTCAGCGGCACACCAGAGGCTAACAACAAGATCAATTTATGAGGTTCAATGGCATGACCCTGCGCGTGGCGCGGACAGTAATCAGTGCAGTAGTAACATTGGTCACAAGCCGCCAGCGCATGTTTGTCAATGATAGTGCGCGGCGTGCGTCGTTTAACACTCAGTTGATGGTCATAAGGCAGCACCAACAACATCTTGGAGCGCTTAGTCGTCGCCTGGCTAAAATCAGTGACCACTTTACCCATCATTGCCCCGCCATCTAAAATGACCGGGTCTGGGGTCGTCACGCTGCCAGCTAAATCCAGCACTTCTCGGATAGTGATGCCGATGGGCACCCGCACAGACATAGGCTGCGCCACCGCCCCAATCACCGTGATGTATTTATGCGTAAGCGGTTTGCCTTCAACCGCTGCCTGGATGTTGTAGAGCGTCTCGATATTCTGCACCACACAACCCACATCGATAGGAATACCACCTTCAGGCACAATTCGACCTAAAATATCATAAACCATCACTTGTTCATCACCAGCCGGGTAAAAATTGCCCAGTTCAGAGATGGTGATGTCGTCTTGGTCACCAATGGCTTCCTGCACAGCAGCGATCACGTGCTTATACTTGCCTTTGATGCCAAAAATGCCTTGTTTGGCACCCGTTGCCTGCATTGCCAAGCGCATGCCAGCCACCACCTCTGCGGCATGATGGATCATCAACTGCTTGTCAACATGAGTCAGCGGTTCACATTCGGCACCATTGGCCAACACATATTCCGCTTGCGCTTGCAGCTTAACGTGCGTGGGGAAACCGGCACCACCAGCTCCGGTTACTCCTGCCTCTTTCACTGCATTAACAATATCTGCTGTTTTCTCCACAATGATCTCCTGACGAAAAGGAATAAAGATTAAGGATGAAAGAGTGACAATCTGATGAATCTTGAATCTTAAGTCTTCAACCTTTGTACCTTAGACTGCCGAAAACGCCCCAACCAAGGTACAGCGCCGGATACGAGTGAACGTACGAGCCGTGGTCATGCCCTCGCCGGTGCGACCCGCAATAGTGAAACTGGTGTGACCTTCGCCGCCGAAACCAAGCCCGGCATAGGAGGGTGCATTTTTCACAAAAACAGTGGTGTTGACAGCACGGCCGTATTCACTCATGTGGTAAATGTTGGCGGAATGAATAATGGCGGAATGATGTAAACCTGCTTCAACTTCAACGGCCGTTTCCACCCCTTCCTCAAAATCCCGCACCCGAACCACACCCAACACAGGCATCATCAACTCATGTCGCACAAAGGGATGATCCTTGTCTACCTCCACAATGATAGCCCGCATATTTTCGTCAGCAGCGATCCCCAGTTCAGCCAAAATCACACACGCATTTTTGCCTACATACTTGCGATTTAGACCCGAACGCTTTTCATTAAGCACAACCTGTTCCAGCTGAGGCAGCATCGCAGGATCAAGAACATGGGCATTTTCAGCTTTGCGGAAAGCATTCATCAAGGCATCCGCAATACCAGCGGTGACAATGACCTCTTTTTCAGAAGTGCAAGGCATATTGTTATCAAAAGAGTGACCCAAAATAATATCACGAGCCGCTTTTTCAGGATCAGCAGTATCGTCAACCAACACTGGCGGATTGCCAGCCGCAGCCCCAATAGCACGTTTACCACAAGACAGCGCCGCATCGACAACGCCAGGTCCCCCTGTGGTGCAGATCAACGGAATCAGCGGATGATGCATCAACTCTTGTGCCACTTTGATAGTGGCCTCTTGTGCCGCTGTTAATAAATTAGGGGGCCCCCCCGCGCTTTCAATGGCTTCGTTCAGCAAATCCATCGTCGTCAGAGAAGTCTTTTGGCTGGCGGGATGCGGGGCAAAAACCACAGCATTTCCAGCCGCCACCATGCTGATGGCATTGTTGATAACAGTCGCTGTCGGATTGGTGACAGGGGTGATGGCGAGGATGACACCAAAGGGGGCACACTCTTCCAAGGTAAGGCCATCGTCACCCACATAAGCGTCATTTGGCAAAACTTCCACGCCTGGGGTTTTTTCAGCGACAAGCAAGTTCTTCAACACCTTGTCCGAAACACGCCCCATGCCAGTTTCATCTGCCGCAAGCTGTGCCAAATTTTGCGCGTTTTCAATCGTGATTTCACGCATTGCTTGGATGATGGCTTTGCGCTGAGTCAGGCTCACACGCCGGAATTTCGCTAACGCCGCGTGCGCCGCCTGAACCGCCTCATCTGGCGTGGGAAAAACGCCACGATATTGGCTAGCTCGAGGCATTTCACCCTGGCTGCCATTATTATTTACTTGATTTACTTGAGCCAACACTTGCTGAATGATGGCTTCAATTTGTGAGTCTTGAATCTGTACAGTCATGAGATTCTCCTAAAACAAAAGATTGACAATTGAGATGACACCATCAAGCGTTCATCGTCAGTCTCCAATCATCGCTCATTTAATATGCAGCTACCATCGCTTCCGCCACAGCCATATCTTGCTCTACCGAGCCGCCACTGACGCCAACAGCGCCCACAACTTTGCCATTTTTGTGTAGGGGGAACCCCCCGCCAATCAGAGTGATTTTGGGCAAATTGACATCTATGCTGTAGAGAGATTCGCCAGGTTGAGCCGCTTTGGCCAATTCATGCGTGGCTAACCGTACCGTGGCTGCAGTGTAGGCTTTGTGGGGAGCCAGGGTAACGCTGACAATAAGGGCATTGTCCATGCGTCGAGATTCGATCACATCTCCGTTTTGGTCCACAACGGATAACACCATCGGGCAGCCAATGTCTTGTGCTTTTTTCATACCAGCTTCGACCATACGGTCGCAATCAGTGAGGGTAAGAGTCATGTCAGGTTCTCCTTGACCGCTTGGGTGAGAAACGGCCGTTTTCATCTCCAGCGGTAAATTGTCAACAATCGTCTGAATGAGGGTTCGCTGCTCGTCAATTCGAGCCAATACATACAACAAGTCAGACAAGCGGTTGATATATTTAATAAGGTTGGGATTAAGTGCCTCTTGCCGGTGCAACGAAACCAAACGCCGTTCAGCCCGTCGGAACACAGCCCGAGCCATATCCAGCATCGCTGATGCTTGCGAGCCACCCGGCCGTACAAACTGCCCCGTTTGGATCCATTCCTTATTGAAAAAATCAATAATTCCCTCCAGACGGGTAACTTGCTCCGGCTTCACTCGGGGCACTTCATATTTCAGGTCTTTTTGACCTTGGGCAAAGGCAACTTCAGCCATGATGGGAATCAATTCGCCCTGCAGATCAATAATGTGGCGGCAGAGATCATCAAATTGAGTAGTGGCACGAGCCATCCCCAGCATAGACGTGCCTTCATCTATCGTGCCATAAGCCTCAATCTGGACATCATCCTTATCGACGCGAACCCCACCAAGCAAAGAAGTTTGACCAGCGTCGCCACCGCGCGTATAAACCTTGCCACCCATCAGACCACATCCACTTCATCAACAATGCCCACAATAGCCGCGTCAACTGGAGCATGACGATCAACCTTGCTCAGCACACGAGCGGCACCACCGCGTACCCAAATCACCGTATCACCCACACCGGCACCGAGCGTATCAACCGCCACTAACCGATCATCCTTGGCCTTTTCAGTTTGGGCATCAATTTCTTCAATGACCAGCAGTTTTAATCCGATGAGCGCTTCTTCTTTTTGGGTGGCAACCACGTTACCAATGACTTTCGCTAAACGCATAATGTCACCTCAGTTTTCAAATAGCAGCATCAAGCTTTGCTTTCTGGCAAAATCTTGCGCTAAGGGTGTTAGCCGGGTCTTGGCTGGTAGTTTCAAAGTTGTGCCCGGGAGGTAATTGAGTAAGTCAGATTTGGTGAGGACAGCATTCCCGGAAAGCGATAAAACAGGCAAAGATGGTGAGCTTGGAGGTTCGGATATATCAGTCTGCATCTGACGAATAACCTGGTTGACAAATCTCTCCTCTTCCACCAAATTAACGCCAAACTCAATGAGGGTGCCTAAATTATCTGCCATCTTTGCCCGTAATACGGGAGAACCAGCAAAATCTTCACTAAAAATCAGGCCGCCATTACCATATGGATTAGCACCATCACATACCGCAATAACCGGTTTGTTTGCCAGCAACGCGCCCAATACCAGCGTAGAAAACAGCGAATCCATCAAGCCTAAAGCCAGGCGAGCAGCCGTGTTCATCGACAATGTCGGAACCAATACCAGGTCCGTTTCCCGCACTAACCCAGGTGTGTTGACCCACTGCAGCGGAGTAATGATTTCCTTAGCCCCAGCTTGCTGCACATTCTCCTCTCCGATGACATGCCTGGCTGATGCTGTCATGAAAACGGTCAGATCATGATTTGCCTGGGTGAGCATGCGGATAGTGTCCATGCCCACCACATAGCCTGTGCTGGCACCACTAAACAGCATCAAGACGCGCTGTTTTGGCACAGCCGCGATCATCTTCGCCTGCACCACCCTCACTACCTTAGCTACAATTTCGTCAATGATTGCTTGTTCCACAATTTCTTCCTCTAGAGAGTGAAGATTAGAGACGGGCAATTGAGCAACTCTTGCGTCTCCAATCGCCAGATTTTTCACTTCTTGGGCACAATAATGGTGCCAGTTTGGCCACTGCGCACTCCCACAGCATTACCTTCATCGGTGTCCAAATGCACCTCGGTGAACCATCCAGCCTTCACCCGTACCAAAATGTCATGCAGCGTAGTGGGACGAGGGCCATCGATATGTAAATCAAGCAAGTCACCAGCTTCCACTCCCAACTTGTCGGCCATCACATCACTCATATGAATATGACGCCGGGCAATGAAGGCGCCACCACCACCGTTGCCAGGGAGCGTCACCGCGCCCACAGGGCCCACGATTGTAATCGGTTGGCAAGCTGGGTCAGCGCCGTTGGTTGCAATGGGCAGCTTCATGCCAATGACCAGCGCATCAGTTTGCGAGAGTTCGACCTGCGAGTAGGGGCGTGTCGGCCCCAAAACACGTACTTTTTCGATGCAGCGTTTTCGACCCACCACCATCACTTGCTCACGAGCAGCGTAGTAACCTTTCTGATACAGCTCGTTGTAAACGCTTAGATCATGCCCTTTGCCAAACAAGATTTCGACATGTTCCTGGCAAAGATGGACGTGTCTAACAGAGACACCGATGGGGGTTTCCAATTCCAAATGGCCGTTTTTAGCCACAGGGACGGGCTCGCCATTGTCGGAAACATCTGCTGGCTGCATCTCAGCCAGACGCCGCATCACCTCTTGTGAGATGCGTTCCAGGTTGAACGCATTGCCATTTAGGTTTCGCGTAGATTGATTGGTAATCGTAGTCACAGATACCGTTCCTTTCATTTTTAATGATAAAGTGCATCGAAGGCTGCGCCGGCTTTAGTCTGATTTTGCTTTCGACCAGTTTAGGCTGCACCTGGCTACTTTATCTTTGAGGTATTACTCTTCAGCCTGATTCCTATGAACAAAGCAGTATTGGGTGCCAGGTTGAGCAGGCAATTTGCACGGTTCGCCAGATTTGGTGATAGCAGCACACGGGGTTTTGTCTGCTGGAGCAGATTCTGGCTTATCTTCTGGAAGAGAAACGGCCGTTTCCATAGCAACCTTCTTCTCCTCTGACAAGCCACGTCCCCGATCCAAATTGCGGATCAGCGCATCAATTTCATCATGGGGACGAGGAATAACACGCTGTCCATACACCTGCCCAACACGGGCAGCAGCAGCCACACCAGCAGCCACACCAGCCTTCACCGCGCCCACATGGCCTGCCATTTTGACAGTAATCTTGCCCGCGCCCCTGGTATTTTCATACCCCAGAAGAACAATGTCAGCCGCTTTGACAGCCGCGTCAGCAGCCTCAATCGCACCGACTAAACCAATTGTTTCTATCAGTCCCAATGCTTTTTTCATTGGATACCTCTCTCTTGTAATTTCCGTATAACCATAGCCACAATCTTTGCAACTTGCGCTGGATCCACAGTCAAATTAGGCGCCGCTTCCGCTGCCGGAGCGTCATCTCCCTGAGGAAGCTGATCCGGCACATCATCAACCAGAGTCTGATTTCCGCCAAAATTTTCACGCCGCTCAGACCGTATCTCACTCGCAAAAGGCCGCTTTTCGCCCGTGCCCGGGTCGCTCGGCTTAGTGGCCGACAGCAGCAAGGACGAGGTCTGTCCACTTTCAAACGGTTCTGGCTCATCATCAAAGCGGAACGGTTTGCGAATAATCATGCGAGCAGCATTGGCACCCATCAATCGACACAAGTAGTCTGCCTGGCCAGCATATTGAAATATTATTACCGGCTTTTCTGGTGGCATATGCATCTCGTGCAGAACCACCTCTGATGCTGATACACCCACCCCAATGTTAAATTTTGAACTTTTGGAGGCAGCATAAGCCAAAGCCACCACAGTATTAGCTCGTTCGCTAACCAATTGGCAAGGCACACCTTCCTCCTCAGCGCCGATCTCCACCCAGCGATACAGAGAGTCATCAGCACCGGGCAAAAGGGCAACGTGGATACACGGCCGTTCTTGGGCAAAGGGAGCCATCTCTAACCTGCCTTCTGCCTTTCCATATAGCTCAATACCAGACCAGTCGCTACCGCATTGACCGTGCCCAGCTTGCCACGAATATTGGCTGCTCCCACCACCGTGCCAAACTCCGCCAGCTTATTCATCAACATTTGCGCCAACTCAAAATCCAGACCCGATCCGCCCACAATCGCCACAAACGCGATGTTGCGAATATTGCCCAAAGGCGCCACCGTCTTGAGCGCCCGCAAGCTGTTACGCAGAAAAACACGCCGTTTGGCCTCGCGCCGTACTGTCCGGATACGCTCCACCGTGTGTTCCGTGGGGACGGGAATGAGCCCCCCTTCCGTAACCAACGCCACCCGCCCAAACAAACGCGGATCTAAAGGATCATCAAAGAAGCGAACTGAGTTGTCTTCATTGCGGATGTGGAACAAGCTCTCAACCTTCGCCAGCGGATAACGCTTAATTTGTTCCGCCACATCGACATTGGTGCCTGTAGGCAAATCCAGTTCCCGTTGAATGAGCAAGGAAACCATATTGCCTGCACCCGCCAGATGAATGCTTTGCACCTTTCTTTCTTTAGTCATTAACGCCGCATCGGTAGAACCAGCACCCAAATCAAGGATGGCCAACGGGACATCAATGCCAGGTGTAGTCAGCGTTCCCAGGATAGCCATGTTGGCTTCCACACCACCCAGTTCCACACGCACGCCAATTTCCTGCGCCAGCGCCAGCGCCAGCCGCTCCATGAGCAGTTGATCTGTGTTGACCATGGCAGCCAAACCAACCGCGTTTTCCATCGAGAATTCGTGGGCAAGACCGCCTGCAACCTGCTGCGGCACCAGGCAATCTACAGCCAAAATATCGCGGATTTTGACATCTTTGATAGGCTTCTCAGTGACATCGCTCATGGTTTGGCGCACACGCTCAACCATGCCGCCCACATTGGTTCCGGGTTCACCATTGACGTCTTGTAAACGCCCTACCTGGCTTAATCCATCCATGATGGCATCAGCACCACCGTCAAGTTCGACAACGGCCGTTCTCGTGTCCCCAATCAGCTTCAACGTGCCCGCCGGAATATGCCGGGTCTGCACATCACCAGCCGGCGTGCGAATAACCACAGCCGAACGCAGCCCGATCAACGCCTTAGCAATCGGAATCACCATCTGCGTCTCCTGAGGCGTCAGGTCAAAAAGCGTGGCAATGCCATAAGGATTACACAATTGGCGAATCACTTGCCCATGCTCACCCACCTCAACGGCCGCCAGCATGTTCAATGGCACCTGCTCAATCAGGCCAACCTCATCCACAAACGGAATGATCTTAGGCAAACGGTTAGCGATGAGCACACCATCATCAGACTGCACAATGCCACCCTGCACATCCACCCCCGCCTCCAAGGCTCGTTTCAGCAGCGAAGCCGCTACCGCAAAATCATAACCTTTGGGGATAACAACAATCACCGGTTCGCCCCGTTTCACCGAAACCAAGTGGTCGATGTGGGTCGTCATGCCCACACCAATCCCCATGCCGCCTGGTGAACCAGGATTGTGACCGATCATCGTAGATTCCGTGATGATGGTTTCCGTGATAGTTTCCATGGCAATATCACCGATCACTGGCGTGGCTTCATTCAGCAAAACCAAGTCAATGTCGCTGATATTGATGCCCGCATCTTCAGCCGCATGTCGCAAGGCCAGTTTCATCCCAGGAATATTGCTTAGGGTGCCTTTGATACCAGTCGTCGGCACCCGGCTGGCACCTAAAAACCTGGGCGGGCTGTAAGCATTACTGATTTGAGCAATGGCAACTTCTGTGGTGGAATTACCCACATCAATGCCGGCAATCATACTAGTCACGATCTTTTTCCACTTTTCCAGTAACCGGTATTCGGCAATCGGTAATCGGCAAACGGATCACTAATTACCGATCGCTGATTACCAAACTTACTTCAAAACATCACGGGCCTCGTACACGTCGGCTGCTTCACGAACAAAGTTGGCGCATACTTTGGCTCCGTATTCGGTTTCCAGCTCATCAGCGATGGCTAATAGTTCTGCTTTAGTCGAACGGTTGGGTCGCAGAGCATTATACATTTCCAAAACGCGGGCGTCGGGAACATTGGTCAATTCACCAGCGCGGCGCATATTGTTCGCCAACTGCGGCCGGGAGATACTGTCAGCAATTTGAGCCTGATAATCCAGAGTCTGCGGCGTGATGCGAATTTCTTCAGCTTTGACCTCGCCAGACATGACAGCATCCAGGGTGATATCATTCAGGCTTTTACCAGTAGCTGTTTTCACCAGTTCTGGCCGCTTTTCAGACAGCGGATAATCAGTTTTGTAGCTCAAAGTGTTTCCGCTTGCCGCTGGGGCAGGCGTATGCTCATTCCCACCATTCAACTCCGAGAGAACCTCTTTCACGATTGCAGCAATCATATCTTGTTGTGACATCTTTATTCTCCTTAGTTGAATTGGATATCCAGATCCATCGGCGGCTTGTCCTTGTCAACAAACTCAGTTTCCCGAATGTGGTAGACAGCGGCGATAGCTTGATACTTGGGGCGAGCCATTTGGTCACTGTATTGCTCAACCGGTGGCGGCGAATCACCTTTAGCATAACGTGCCGCGTTCCGACCAATGTCACGGTAAGTTTCCAGCGAGATGACAGGAGCCTGCGGGAACAACTCAATATTCTGCAACGGCTGCAAGTCACGTTGGTGGATAACCGTTGTGCCCCGTGATTGGATGGATATAGCAATGCCCGAGCCGCTCAACTCTGCACCACATTTGCCCACAAAAGCCACATCAGAGGTATGCCACACGCGAAGGATGCGGGGCTTTACACCCTCCTCTTCGATACCAGCCATCAGTTCACGGAGAACGGCCGCATGGGGAATACCCGTAATCGTGCGTCTCTTCAATTTATCGCCAAAAGCAGGTGCCAGCGCGATCACAACCTCGTCAGAAGAAGTGCCTTGCTGTGCTTCGCCGACTTCACGAATCGTCATGTCAGCAACAGCATAATCCTCCTTGGCAGCGGGTACAGCAGGAGCTGCTGGGGCAGCATCGTTGCCATTGGCAACTTGCGCCAAAATCTCTTTTACAACTTCCCGCACGACAGCTTCAGATATTTGTGCCATTAGAACCTCCTAAATGTCCTCTGGGCTAATCGCATGACGGATATTGGATAGTTGTTTCCAACGTTCGCCTTCCAGACGATAGCCAGTACCCGGCCCCTGGTAATCATTCAAGTCATTGATGGCTGCAACCACATTGAAATCTTTATCCAGGACTGCGGACGTATGCAAATAGTCACCCGAAACGCGCTGTTTTTGCACATTCAGAATCGCTTCGGCCACTTCGGGATAACCATTCTTTGCCAATGCTTTGATTACATCCACCCCGGTGATACCACGCTTCACAATGTCCTGCGCGGCTTTCGTGTCTTGCACCTTGTCACGCGGCGGCATATCGTGGCTGCCATGAGCGTAGGTGGCTGCTTCCACTTCTTCATCAGTGATGGCTGGTAACCCTAATTCAATGAAAACCACTTGTAAGGCTTTGGCCGCTTTGTTACGAATGGCGATGATTTCATCTTCACTCACAGGGCGTAACCCACCATCCACTTTCAGGTCGCGCTGGAGCGTGAGGAAATCGTCATAGTCATCGGAATCAAAGTTAGACCCGGCAAACACGTTGTCATAGTTAGGCACAGCGCTGTAACCAGAGAAAATGAAGTCGGTGCCGGGCAAGAACTGCCCCATCAACCGCGCTGTGCGGCGGAATGGGGAGTGAGAAAAAGTTTGGTCGTTGCCGGATGCTACCTCCAGGTCAAGGCAGGTGGTCACCAGGTTTTCAGCCACAACCGCGCGGATACCGCCAGGCACGCCAGCGGGCACACCAATGCAGCTAATGGAACCATTCTGCAAACCTTGTACACCGGCTGCTTTGGTAATCATGATGCATTTGATTTCCAGGTAGAGCATCGACTTGCCATCGGCATAAGCCATTTGGACTTCGGAACCGGTACCAGAGGTGAAGCGCATCTTCAAACCACGAGAAGCGTAAGCCGAGGCCAGGAATGCTTTCGACCAGGGAGTGTCATCCCCATCTTTGAAAACTTGTTCAGTGCCATAAACGGAGACGGTTTCAGCATAAGCGGTTAGGCCAAGCATGCCAAGCTGCAATTCTGTCGCTTCCTCCAAAGCATCCTGGCTCAACGCACCAGGACGGCCTGTTTGACCGCCAACCAGCAAACAAACTGCATTCATCGGGCCGTAGTTGAACACAGCAACAGTGGTTTCAATTTCATCAAAGCCGTAGTAGGTGGCTTCGGCAGCGTCTGCTGCCAGCAGAACGGGGTTGTCTTGAATGTTGGTAACATGAGCCTGGTTGCCAGGGGTACGACGCGCACGCATTTTTTGCATGCCCATCATCATTTCGACAACGTTCAACTCATCCATAACGGCCGCAATTTTTGCTGGGGTCAAACCGGAGAAAACTTTGATTACTTCGGTGCGTGGTACGTTGATATCTACAATTTTACGAGCGATCTCCACACAGGGAATCGCCATCATTTCTTCAGCGCGACTTGTGTTGATGGCGTAATTGGCGATGAAGAGTTCGTTGAAATCGAATTCTTCGCGCTTCTTGCCATCCATCTCCACAATGACACCATTTTGCACTTTGACGCTGGGTGTGGGATCGTTAGGGCTGCCCATGGCAATCAAGCCAACGTCAGCCCATTCGGTGACGTAGCCATCTTTGTTGACTGCCCGTTCATCCATCACTTCAAATCTTTTTTGTCGTCTAGCCATTGTGTTTCCACCTCCTCCAGAGGGGAGAGTAAAGTTAGTAGGTGACTTTGTCGTTGATGACTGTTCGAGATTAACAAAAGAAACGAGATACCCTCACGCTATTTTTACGCGCTAAAGCGTGTACGACAAACGTTCGTAATGCAAAAATACCTGTGGAAGTATCTACATTCATTTGTCAAGTTTCAAAAGTCCTCATTGCAAACAAAGCATACAAACAGAACCTACAAACAAAATCTGAGTCTAAATGTAGGGTTCGCCCAACCCTTCGGGGGCTTCACCTAAGGTGCCTAATAGTTTCACACCTACCTCGCGGGCGGTGAGAATGGCCTGACGCACAGCACCGGCGTCACCACTGAAGAAACCGATGACTTCGTTGGTCATAGATGTGCCAGCGGCAGGGCTGGCGTAACCAATCATGTCTACGTCTGCGGATTTCACAGCAGCATCAACCATAATCACACCAATACCAGCGGGGGCACCAACGCAGAGGCCAAAGGCACGGCCAATGGGAGCGCCGAAGGCTTTTTCGCAGGCGTAGCTGGCGCGAGCGGTGTATTGCAGCTCGATGTGACCAGCGTCGTTAGCGTAAACGTCGCCGAAGGTGCGTGCCAGATCTTTCAGGGCTACTTCGATGGCGCGGCGAGCGTCGGAAACTTCTTCAGCACCGAAGATGATGAGGGAACCGTGGCCTGCGCCACCTTTGGTGTCACGGGGGAGTTCCACCACGACTAGTTCGGTGTTGGTCGCTTTAACGGCTTCATCAGCAGCCATAATTTGGGGGCCAGCACCGGTGCGAGCGCTTAGAACACCGATGGAACGGTATTTTTTATCCAGGCCCATTTTTTCATGTACAACAGGGTCCAAGTTGGCGATGACGATACCAATAGTGTCACCAATGGCGGTGCCTACAAATTCTGTCATGCCAGGGTTGGCAAACGCAGCGGCCGGCGCAGCGGGGGCATCACTATTACCACCAACTTTGTCCATCACTTGTGCGACAATCATGTCTAAAACTTTGTCATCCATTGAGTCTTGCTCCTCTTAGAAAACTTTTTTCAGTTTCCATATCCGGGTTAATTTTTTGTCTCGATATTGTGATTTGTGAGGGCGCAGACGTTGCCATCTGCGCCCGATCACGGAGACTCCGGTCAATCCTGTGAAGGGATTTGTTATTCCTTCGCGGGCAGCAATGCTTCGGTGTCGGCATGCGGGCGCGGAATGACGTGAATGGAAACTACTTCGCCAACTCGTTTGGCGGCAGCAGCACCAGCATCAGTTGCAGCTTTAACTGCCCCAACGTCACCACGAACCATGACAGTCACCAAACCGGAGCCGATTTTTTCCATGCCTACCAACGACACATTTGCCGCCTTAACCATGGCGTCAGCAGCTTCGATCATTGCTACCAGGCCGCGGGTTTCTACTAAACCCAATGCTTCTCCTTGTGGTTTTGCCATTTGATTCTCCTTATAAAAATAATTTCCGGTTCAGACTATGAAGGGCCGAAACCGGAGTTGACAAACTAAAATTTTCCAGTTAACAAGAAATCCCGAAGGTCAGAGACTCCGTATCCTGTTAAGGCTGATACACAAAAGATTTTCCCCTTAACACCGGCGTCGGAGAGGGAAGCTTTGGCCAGAGCGGCATTGGCTTCTTTGTGATCCATTTTGGTGATGACGCCGATGACGGGTTGGGAAAATATTGAAAAGTAATTGGGCTGAAAAATGGAATCGTGGCGCGTGGCATCTTGCACGGCAATGAGCAGTTGCGCATCAAAGGCTGTGGAGGCAAGAACACGGCGATAATGCCCCATTTCGATGAATTCGCCCGGCGTGTCAATGCCCCAACCGCTATAATCGATCATTTGGGTTTTGGCGGCGAGTTGGGGAGATTTGCCTTCTAAGGCTTTCTTTAGGGTTGTTTTGCCAGCACCAACGCCGCCGAAAAGCATGAAACGCCAGGGTTTGGCTTCTGTTGTGTTTACCATTTGTGGAAATACGACCTTTTGTTGAATCATGCTGCTTGTCTCAAGTGCGCGTAATAGCTGCTGGGTGGAATCCTAAAATGTCGGCCATGCCGCTGTTGGCAGCTTCTAAGGCGGACTGCACACTGGATAAACGGCCGTTTATCACCAATGTCCCGCTAAACCTATCCAGGAACCCAATTTCTACATCGGCTGCTTTTAGAGCCAGGTCGCCAGCGATAATTGCGCTTTCACCGGGGGTAATGGTCATGATGCCAATCGCCTCTGCGTCACCCAATCCTATTCGTTGACATAACGGCTTGTCCGGGTTGGCGATGATGTGAGCAATGGTAACCTGCCGACCAGGGACGTATTCTTGAATGATGCGGGAAGACGCATGATCCAACTCTTGGTTGTGATGCGCTGCATACGGATCCGTCATAATGTTCCCAGCATAACAACAGCAAATATTTGCCACAATTGACTTTTCGATGGAGTGTGTACACAAATCAACGGTGTTTTGTTTTGGTTAATTTGTACACCTACGCCTTGATGTTTGGTTATGTTTAGTCGATTGTCTGTTGGGGTAACATAACGTTGGGAAGCGGGCGGTCGGGGAAATGTGCCAGCGTTAATTGCGACAAATTTTATGTACGAATACAAAAAACACCGTGGAAAAGTGCATATCCGACATCGCTTTGGTCATTGCTCTGATATGCGAGGCAATCTATGATGAAACGTAAACCAAAAGTAATGTATGTTGGCGTGTCTGGGCTGCAACAAGAGTGCGGTGTGTGTGCAGGGCAGTTGAACGCCTGATCCTCGTCTCACGACATGGATATAACCCACAACAGGAGAACTGTGAATGAAAGCTGTTGTATATCAGGGGCCGAATAAGATCGCCCTACAGGAAATGCCGAAACCTTCCTTATTAGAAGAGACGGATGCCATTGTGCGTATCACGAAGACGACTCTTTGTGGCACGGATATGGCTATTTTGAAAGGCGGTGTCAAAAGCGTTGAGGCTGGTCGGATTATCGGCCATGAAGGTGTCGGTGTGGTAGAAGCAGTGGGCGCAGGTGTGCGCCATTTCAAACCGGGTGATGCTGTCATCATTGCATGCATTACATCGTGCGGCACCTGCGAGAACTGCCGTCGTGGCATTCCCTCGAATTGTGTTGATGGCGGTTGGATTCTGGGCAATACTATTGATGGTTGCCAGGCTGAGTATGTTCGGGTGCCTTTTGCTGACAATGGTTTGTATAAGATTCCTGAACGTATGTGTGAAGAAGTGGCTTTGATGCTTTCCGATATTGTGCCTACTGGTTTAGAGGTGGGTGTCATGAACGGAGAGGTGCAGTTTGGGGATGTGGTGGCTGTGGTGGGCGCCGGTCCGGTTGGTTTGGCGGCCGTTTTGGCAGTGCAGTTTTTCTCACCCGCGGAAGTGATTGTGGTTGATTTAGATGAGCATCGTCTGAACTTGGCCAAGCAAATCGGGGCGACAGTGACGATTAACAATCAAGATGGGGATGCGGTTGAGCAGATTCTTGAGTTGACGAATGGTCGCGGGGTGGATGTTGCTATTGAAGCGGCTGGTCATCCGCTGACCTGCAAGGTGGTGCAGTCGATCATTGGAATTGGCGGCCGTATTGCCAATATTGGCGTGTACAGTCAAAGCGCGGAACTCCACAAGGAGTCTCTCTGGATCAAAAATGTGACGATTCGCATGGGAGTGGTCAATACTACGTCGATCCCCCTGCTGCTTAAGACGGTTTTGAGTGGCAAACTCGATCCGAGCCCATTGATTACTCACCGGTTCCCGTTTGAGGATATTTTGCTGGCCTATGATGTTTTTGCTGAGGCAGGTCGGGAACATGCGGTTAAAATTGTTATCGATATGGGAGCCTCTGTGAAGGATGAGCCTGTCCCGGCCAAAACGTATGGTGAAGAGGAGTTGGTTGATTTGATTGTGCAGCAGGTGATGGCAAAGGCAAAATAAATTTGATATGTGATTTGTGATACGTAATTGGCACTTAACAAATGAATGCAGATGCTTCAATGGGTATTTACATCCGTGTGCGTTCTACGAATGTTTGTAGTACGTGCTTTAGCACGTAAAGGCGCACTAAAGTATGCTCGAATGTTTGTAGTACGTGCTTTAGCACGTAAAAGTGCACTAAAGTGCACACTACGAACTTTGTGGTATGTGCTTTAGCACGTAAAGGCGCACTAAAGTGCGCACTACGAACTTTGGCGGGCTTTAGTGCAAGGGTATCTGGTCTCTTTTGTTAATCTCGAAAAACGTATCGTCACCCATGGTATTTTACGCATAATGAAGGGATTTTTATGATTTTAACGATTAACTGCGGCAGCTCAACATTAAAATATCAGCTTTTTTCAACGGATGTCGATCAGGTATTGGCAACGGGGATTGTGGCTCGGATTGGAGAGGATGGGTCTTATTTTAAGCAGGACGCAAACGGCCGTTCTCATCACGAACTCCATGTTATCAACAGCCACCACGAGGCCTTTAATGCTTGCATCAACAGCTTACTACACCCAGAATATGGTGCCATTCAGTCAATTGACGAAATCAAAGCGGTGGGACACCGCGCCGTTCATGGGGCGGATTTGTTTATCGAATCAACGTTGATTGATGATGATGTCATTGCCAAGATGGAAGAATGTATCCCCCTGGCACCACTGCATAATCCACCCAATTTAATCGGTATCAAGGAGGCGCAAAGTTTGCTGCCCAATGTGCCGCACGTGGCGGTGTTTGACACGGCCTTTAACCAAACGTTGGCACCCAGAGCGTATATTTACTCGCTGCCTTATGCTTTGTATGAAAATCATAAAATTCGCAAATATGGCTTTCATGGCACATCGGTACGCTATGTTAGTAGACGAGCTGCGGCGGTATGGAAACGGCCGTTATCAACGCTAAAGATGGTTGTTTTTCACCTGGGCAACGGCGTCACCATGACGGCCGTTTCCGGAGGGAAAGCAGTGGATACCAGCATTGGGTTTGCCACCTTCTCAGGCGTGATGATGGGCACTCGTTCCGGGGACATCGACCCAGGCTTAATATTCCACATGTACCGTGAAATGGACATGTCGATGGCAGAAATTGAGCAAATGGTCTACAAGGAAAGTGGGTTTCTGGGCATTTCTGGCGTGAGCAACGACGTGCGCGTCGTTGAGCAAGAAGCAGCCAAGGGCAACGAACGTTGTCAACTGGCGCTCGAGAAATTCGCGTTTATGGCCAAGAAGTATTGCGGTTCCTTTGCGGCAGCGATGGGAGGCCTGGATGCGCTTGTTTTCACGGCTGGTATCGGTGAAAACAGCCCCACTATACGCCAAATGATCTGTGATGATTTGCAGTTCCTGGGCGTTGAGGTGGACGCAGAACTGAACGCAAAAGCAATTGGGGGCAAGGCTGAAATGGAGATTGGTTGTGGGCAAACGGCCGTTCTCGTCATCCCGACCAATGAAGAGAAAATGATCGCTCTCGATACGAAAGAGATAGCAAAAATATAGAGAGCCGCAGTTAACATAAAACATGAATCCAGGAATCAACCATATTCTCGAGCAAGCAGCAACCATTTTCAACCACAAACCAGCCGTGGCAAACTATACCGGTACGGTACATGTAGGTGTCGATTTAGGAACAGCGTATACCGTGTTAGCAGTGTTGGATGAGGAGAAACGGCCGTTAGCCGGACGCTATCAGTTTGCCCAAATCGTACGGGATGGTCTCGTTGTCGATTTTATTGGTGCTATTCAACTGCTCAAGCAAATGAAGGCAGAGGTTGAAGCTGAATTGGGATTTCAACTAGAACATGCCGCCACGACCTACCCCCCCGGCGTGCCCCTGGCTGAAGTAAAAGCAACGCAAAATGTACTCATTGGGGCTGGGCTAGAATGCAGCCAATTTGTGGACGAACCAACTGGCGCCAACGCCCTGTTGAACATCGCAGATGGCGCCATCGTAGATATTGGCGGCGGCACAACAGGTATCGCCATCGTCGAACAGGGCAAAGTTATCTACACAGCCGACGAAGCCACAGGCGGCACCCATTTCTCACTAGTCGTGGCTGGCGCCATGAATGTGCCCTTCATTGAAGCCGAAAAAATCAAGAAAGATGCCACCCAGGCGCGTATGGTCTCCTCGCTGGTGCATCCTGTGATGCAAAAAGTGGGCAGTATTGTCGCCCGCCACATCGAAAAATTTAACGTGGGCACAATTTACCTGGTGGGTGGCACAAGCAGCCTGTTGGGGATTGATGAGGTCATTCACGAGATCACTGGGGTGAAAACAATCACGCCATCCCATCCTATGTTTGTCACACCGCTTGGCGTAGCCATGGTGGATCGATGAACGGAGGTCAGGGGAGCGATGACTGACGAGGGCTTATGGCGGAAAAGTTAATCATCATTGGTGGCGTTGCGGCGGGAATGAGTGCCGCCGCGAAGGCACGACGAGTCAATCCCGATTTGGAGATTGTGGTTTATGAGCAGTCGGGCTACATCAGCTATGGCGCTTGTGGATTCCCCTACTTCATCAAGGGTGATATTCCTGCCGTTGATGATTTGATTTCGCGTACCCCAGCGCAAATGGCAAAACAAGGGATTACGGCGTTGGTTCACCATGAAGTGACAGCTATCCATCCTGCCCAGCAAACAGTGCGTGTTTTGAATCACAAGACGGGAGCCGAATTCACAGATCGGTGGCACAAATTGATTTTGGCAACAGGTGCCAGAGTGACAAAGCCGCCCATTCCCGGGATCCAACTGCCGGGTGTATTTACGCTGCGCACGGTTGAAGATGCTGTGGCAATACGGAAGTGGCTGGTTGAGGAAAAACCGAAGCAGGGTGTTATTGTCGGCGCGGGTTATATCGGCCTGGAGATGGCGGAAGCGCTGCGTGCCCACGGGGTGGATGTCACGATTGTCGATATGGCAGCACAGGTGATGCCAACGCTAGATGCTGACATGGCTGAGTTTGTGCGCGATGAATTAGCAGCAAATGGTGTGAAGATTTGTTTGCAGCAGCCTGTAAAGTCATTTGTGGGACCGGCGCAAGTAGAAGATGTGGTGCGGCAGGTGACAACCCACGTGCAAAACCATGGCGACACGCTCAGCAGCCACAAGCTTAACGGCCGTTTTCGCATCCGTGAAGTGGTGACCCCAAACCATGTGTTCCCTGCTGACATCGTGATCTTTGGAGTAGGCAGCCGACCCAATACAGCCATAGCGGAAGCGGCGGGCATACGCCTCGGTACTACAGGTGCTGTGGCGGTAGATGTGGAACAGCGAACCAGCATACCACACATTTGGGCGGCAGGGGCGGTTGCGGAAGTTTTCCATCTGCCATTGCAAACTCACACGTATATCCCGCTGGCGCTAACGGCGAACAAGCAAGGGCGAATTGCAGGCAACAACGCAGCAGGAGGAGCTGTGGTTCGATTTGGCGGCGTGGTGGGAACGGCCGTTGTCAAAGCCTTCGATCTCACCATTGCCCATGCCGGTCTCACAGAAAAATATGCAGCGATGCATGGCCTGGAAGCGGAGAGCGTCTTGATCAAAGCTTCATCTCGCGCTCACTACATGCCAGGCAGCGAGCCGATTCATGTCAAGCTCGTTTACGAGAAGAACACACAGCGGCTTTTAGGGGCACAGATGATCGGCAAAGATGGCGTGGCAAAACGTATCGATGTCGTTGCGGCGGCTCTCAAATCGGCCTGGACTGTGCGTGACATCGCCAACCTTGATTTGGCGTATGCGCCGCCGTTTGCCCCCGTCTGGGATCCGCTTCTCGTCGCTGCAAATGTGGCTTTGCGTCAGGCAAAGTCGCCATGATTTTTATAACTGCGGAGATACAGGGAACGTGGCGCGTTGTCTGGTTTCCTCTGCGGTAAAAAAAGGGGGTTCCCATGTTTAACGCATCCTCGAAACCATTTGCCGCGAAAACGCCAGGGACCATTGACCTGGAGATTTCAGACCCTGTCTTGATGCTCAATGAAATTGCCAAGCGGTATGAAACGACCGAACGGGTCTTGATGGAGTATGTGGACAATGCCTTGGATGACGCTGAGGCTTTGTTTCGTGAAGGCGGACAGGCGTATCCATACCCCATTCGCCTTGACATCACCATTGACCGCGCCCGCCGCGCGGTCTCCATCCAAGATAACTGCCGGGGGATGACGCGAAGAACATTGGAGCGCGTGGTGAGCCATATTGGTGAATCTCAAAAGCGGGGACAAACATGGGTAAACGGCCGTTTCGGTTTTGGTGTTCACGCCTTCAGAGCTGCGGCCACGTCAGTCAGCTTCCAAACCAGGCACGAACTTAGCTCGCACCACACCTTGACTGTGCCGCGCGACCAGCACCGTGGCATCAAAGAAGCCAAACGAGTTGATGCGCCGTTTCCCACCGACCGTGGTACCGGCTGCATCGTGACGGTGGCTGGTTTTGCCTCGGATTGGTTTCAGTCAGTAACGGTTGGCTCCATTCGTGCGGAAATTGAGCATCATTTTGAGCGGCTCATAGCTCGACCAAACCTACACATCGCCGTCCATGAGCCAAATCAACCATCCCAGGTTTGCATGGCATTTGACTATGCCGCCATCGACGGCATTTCTATCCAGCACGTTTTACATGTGAATTATAAAGATGGTGATTTTCCGGTGGTAGTCTATTGCAAAATCGCAGCAGAGCCCCCGGCAAAGCGTCCGGTTAGCTTTTTTGCTCGGGATCGCCGCATTGGGGATGTAGCGGAAATCAAATCATTCATGCGGAAATCACGGCACAAGACCAGCGTGTGGAGCCATCCCAACTTGTTGGGCTATATCGAAGTAGGGAATTTGGTGCAGCCCATCATCAATCGAGATGATTTTGTGCGCAGCCGCAGCCGCACGCTGCTTTATGAGACGTTGCTGCCCATTGAGGCGGAAATCAAGAAAAAGCTGCAAGGGGTCAATGAGCAACAGCGCGAGCAAACATTTGGTCAATTTGAAGAAGTGGTGCAGCAAGCATTAGCTGAAGTGGTGGCCGATTCTAATTTAGATGTAGCGTTTGTCACCGGCGGGGAAGAGAGACGAGTGACAGTGGAAAACGGCCGTTTAGCCATCAACACCATGCATCCAGATTTTCAAGCCAGATTACGCATCACGCGCCAAGGCAATCCCCGCCCATCTGATCGTTTGTATGCTTACCTGGCCAGTATTTTGTCGGTGTATGGCATCAGCCAACAAACAGCTCACACCAAGAAGCTAAACCCAGAAACCAAGATTGACCTTCAAATTGAAATGATGTTAGCTTTGGAAATGCAGCTGCGGCAATTGCAGAAAAAAGCGCAAAGAGGATAGACCGGCGCCCTCTTCATTGGGTGGAGGTAAAGCTGTGCTAAACGGTGACGTTTTTTTTCTTTTGGCGATATGTGGCGGGAGTCATGCCTGTATGTTTTTGGAAATGGCGGTAAAAGTTGGTGGTGTTCGGGTAACCCACCATTTCTGAGATACTAGCAACGCTCTTATCCGTGGTGCGCAGCAGCTTTTTCGCATTGTCCATGCGTATCGCCGTTAAATACTTAACATAACTAGTGCCAGTTCGTGACTTGAACTGCGAACTCAAATGAGATTGGCTCAAATTCACTTCATCTGCGACTTGCTGTAGTGAAATATTTGACCTTTGATAATTTTCCTGGATGTAGGTAATCGCCAATTGAATGGGATCCTGGCGTTGTGAACGAGCTGGCACGAGCGCCATCAGTTCTGTCAGGCTATTGAGTGTCCACGCGCGCAGATCAGGCACCGTTTTCCAAGAACTCAGAACCCGCACTTGTTGGTGCAGCAGCGCCAGCACAGTTGGCTCATTCGTGCCCGCGCCAATGACACCCCAGGCCACCAGCGTTACCAGCTCTGCACAATGGTTGCGCATGACATCTGGCCGTGTGTAATATCGCTGGGAAAGGTAATCGACTATTTCGTTGATAAGCCGCTGCGCTTTCTTCATCTGGTTAGACTCCACAACTTGCACCAGTTCACGCTCTTTTTGCACCAGATAACGGGCGCTACTCTCTCCTTGCGGCTGTTCTTCGACGGTATCACTCAAGTCAACGACACGATTACCTGGCGAACGGCTGTGGTAACGCCGAGCCAAGTTTGCTTCTGCGTAGGAAAGGGGAATCGATTCATACCCCATGTAGCGTTTGCCCATACCAATGGTGACGGTAAAAGGCAGGTTATCAGCGATGGTCTGACGCAGTTGCTCACAAAATGTGCGAATTTGGTCTGGTTTTGCCAACGATTGTTCCGTTGAGACGATAGCGACGACACGGCCTGGGTTGCTGTATCCCACCAGCGCTCTATTTGCATCAGGAAGCTGCCTGCGAATCAACTGAGCCAGATCGGCATACACTTGTTTTGGCGCTACTTGAGGATAGGTTTGCGTGAATTGATCAAAGTTATCAATTTTGGTCACAAGGACAACAGGCCACACCAACCGCTTGCCCAAATAACCGAGTGATTCATCGACTGTCGAACCTTCTGGGTTAGTGCCTCGAATGAGATTTTCCACGAGATTGGTCTCAATGACAGGCATTGTTTTTTGCAAGGAATCTTTGACGATTTCTACGGTGCGCATCTCACGTTTTTCAGTCTGGATTTCCTGACGGATTTCAGCCAGCAGCTGCAATAGTTTTTGAGGACGAACTGGTTTCAAAATGTAATCACGAGCGCCCAGTTTAAGTGCTCTTTGGACGTAGGCAAATTCGTTGTAAGCTGTGAGCATGACGATTTTAACATCAGGCTGTTCTTGCTGGATGATGCTAGTGGCTTGCAGCCCAGTCAGCCCAGGCATTTTGATGTCCATCAGGATGATGTCTGGCTTGTGATTGCGTGCCAGGGAAACAGCTTCCTCCCCATTGGCAGCTTCTAAGACGGGAGAAAAAAGATCTTTTTGTTGAGAGATGATGCGGGTCAAAGTGGACCGGATTACCGGCATATCATCAACAAGTAAAATGCTAGTCATATCTGTTTCTTAAGGACTAACGATGACATAAATAGGGATTTGCATCGTCAGTCTCAAGGAACGGTAAGGAAACGACTTGGTCGTATGATCGAATTCCCGTTCCTAAGCGTCACCGCTCAGACTTGACTGGCTTCTCCTAGAGGGATGGCCTGTGGGTCTTGCGGGACTGAACGTTTATTTTTAGCCTAGTGGTGTTAAGAGTTTGTTATCATGGTTTACTGGGGTGGTTTTGTTGATTTGAATGTGGGACAGGTTGATTTGATTGCCCAATGTTTGTGAGATAGCGGATTCTCTCTCTGCCTCCCCATTGATACTAGACTCTGATTCTGAATCTAAATCAATGTTAAGGCGCAAGCGGGTGCCGAGGTTAGCGAAGCTGGTAACATGACAGCTAAACTGGCTGCCATATTCACTTTGTAGTCGTTGAAAGACATTATGAATGCCCAAAGATTGACCATCATCCTCAAAATGCCCAGATTCGATGGTTTCAACAACATCTGGCGGCATACCAACACCATCATCATGAACTTCGAGTGTTAAACGGCCGTTTTCCTGGTAGGCGTTGACGGTAATCGTGACAGGACGCATCAATGGTTCTGCTCCATGAATAACTGCGTTTTCCACAAGTGGTTGCAAGACCATGCAAGGAATTTCAAAGTGAGCCAGACCAGGCGCTAAATTGATCACCTTGTTCAAGCGATCTCCAAATCGAATTTTTTGAATTGTCAGGTATTGATCAATCATCTCAATTTCTTCACCCAGTTCTACAACAGAAGACATATTGCGCAAGCTGTATCGTAACAAATCGCTGAGGGTATAGGCAATCTCTTCAGTCCGTGGTGCGCCTTCTTCCAGCGCAGTATATCCAAGCAAAGTCAACGAGTTGAAGAGAAAATGAGGATTGATTTGTGCTTTTAAGGCCTTAATTTGGGTTTCTTGCAAAGCAGCTTGCAGGGCAGCGCGTTCCTGGGCTTCTTTTAAGAGTTGTTTTTGAGCCATGTTGGCGGCGCTATTTTGCATGATGTTATTCGCTGTCAGGGATAACATCTCTACAGCAGACTCAAACCGTTCACGGGAGAGCGGCTCCATCTTGCGTACTTCTGCTTCAAATGCTTCTGCCGGCAGGCCAAGGGGAAGATTTCGTTCCACAATGTCTTGAATGAACGCTTCTCTTTCATCAGTGGGAATCACTTGCCCACACAATATACAGCCCACGTATTCACCATCAATGATGATCGGGGCAGCGGCATCTAATAAGCCACCAGCACATTTGTAAGCGTAGGGCTTTTCAAGTTCATGGGCAATACGTCCCCCCTCAGCATCACACCGCTGGCAGCGTGCTAATCCAGTTTTAGTGGATCGGATCATATTACACACGGTGCAAAAGTTACTGGCTTCGGTAATGGTTTTGCCATTGCAATCTACTGTCACGGCAGCCACGCCCATGGCTTCAGCAAAGGAGTCTTGGAGTTGTTGGAGCAATTTGAGGTCGATGAGATCTGCGATCAGAATATTGGTTTCTTGTTCTTGCGGGTTTTTCATGCGAGCCTCTTCCTGAAACGCGTCATCCGCTTAAAGCACATCCTTCCGCGAGGAATATCACTTGCTTTTCAGAAAGGGGATCTGGCTTAGTCGTAGGCGTACGGGCGCATCCATCAATAAGTGATGGAATTGATAGATGCGCTTCAAGTGACCTTTCCCCAGGAAAAACGGAGATTCGTTTTTAGACGGTCACTAAGAAACGGCCATTTAGTAAATCGTAATTTACTCGACTTCACAGTTGCGGGACAGCGCCGGTATTTTTGCCGCAGAGCAAAGCACCGGACTTCACCCTTTATTACCAATGGCTAACAAATAATGCCATCAGCGAATGTTCAATTACTTGCCATTATAAATGATCATGATTGATTAAGACAATATTATCTTGATATGTTGATATTTGCTGCCTGCCGCCACCGTTCATGCCGCATACAGGCTGAATGGCGGGGATGTGTATCGGGAACAGGAATTGGCGGTTAAGAAATGAGTAAGAGTTGCCCTACGATAACGGCCGTTCTTTTGGTCATCTGCCCGTTTTAGCTATAATGCCCGACGTAGTTCGTAACACGGAGAAAACCCTAGACGCCTGGGAGGATAGATGACAGGAAAGAAAAAGATGATGCTATTGATGCTATTCTTGGTGGGAACGGCCGTTGTGCTGCTCTTGCTGGCCACCCCCATGATGCTCAAAGCAATCCCGCCCCGCTACCTGTCCCGCTTACCCCAGCCCATTCAAGACCTGCGTACCCCCAAACAAGAAGTCGCCATTCTCCCCACCGTAGCTGTCCCCGCAGACCTGACCATTTTGTTCACGCCCACACCCACGGCCACAAAAATGCTGCCGCCAACCAACACATCGGTGCCAGCACCCCAAGAATATACGCCTACACCGCCGCCAACCTCCACCTCCATACCACCAACCTTCACCCCTATTCCGCCCAGCGCCACACCGGTGTCTATTCCCAACCAGGCCAGGCTAGAAGGCATCTCCCACATGTTCCAGGAATGGAACAACTGCGGCCCAGCCACCTTAGCCATGACCCTCACCTATTTTGACATCCCCGCCCGCCAAAGCGAAACAGCTGCCTTCCTCAAGCCCAATCCCGAAGACCGCAACGTCAGCCCCCATGAAATGGTCTCTTACGTCAAAGAAAAAACACCTTTGTGGTGTTTTTTCTTTATATCCCTTATGGAAGACACTGGATATATG